>NZ_JBIDDQ010000020.1:0-166021 GCF_043195415.1 Streptomyces sp. Y7 | reverse complement strand
GACTTCATTCCGCTCTTGAGGAGTCAAGGTCCTTCGCGGCCGCCCGTTGGATCATCAGCGGCCCCGGCCAGGCGGCCGCGAAGGACCTTGACTCCTCAAGAGCGGAATGAAGTCCGCGCCGAACGCCCCTGGAAAGCCCCCAGTTCGGACGCGTACGGCGGTTCGGCACCCGCACGGGAGCAGGTGATCGCGGCAGCCCGCGCCGCGAACCGCAGCAGCCGTGTCCAGCCGTCGGCATCGAGTCCCACGAGCGCGTCGGCGGACAGAGCGTCCTGGGCGGCCAGGCCGTGCAGCAGAGCCGCGTTGACAGTGTCGCCCGCACCGATCGTGTCCACGACGTCGACCTCCTCGCCGGGTACGGAGTGCACGGAGCCGTCCCGTATGTAGGCGATCAGCCCGTCACCGCCCCGGGTGATCACCACGGCCGCAGGCCCTGCCTCCAGCCACTCACGCGGCGTGCCACCCAGCCACTCCGCGTCCTCCTCGGAGAGCTTCAGCAGCGACACCGACGGCAGCCAGCTCTTGAACCGGGCCCGGTAGCCATCCGGGTCGGGGATCAGTCCGGCCCGGATGTTCGGGTCGAGCGCGGTGAACACCCCTTGGGCTGCCGCAGTCCGCATCAGCTCCTCATAGGCGCTCGCCCCGGGCTCCAGGACGAGCGAGCAGGTGCCGAACGAGACCGCGCGAGCCTGCGCGGGCAGTTCCGAAGGCGCCGTGAAGAGCCGGTCGGCGGTGCCCTCGACGTAGAAGGAGTAGGCCGCCGACCCCTTCTCGTCGATGGTGGCGACCGCGAGCGTCGTCGGCTCGATCCCGCGCTGCACGGCCGACACGTCCACCCCGGCCTCCCGCAGCCCGTCGAGCAGGGCCTCACCGAACGCGTCGGAGGAGGTCCGGGAACAGAAAGCCGTGGGGGAGCCGAGCCGGCCGAGAGCCACGGCGGTGTTGTACGGGCCACCGCCGAGCGCCGGCTTCAGGCTCGCCAGGGCGCCCGTGCCCTGCGGTACCAGGTCGATCAGGGCCTCACCGGCGACGACGATCACGAGGCGGTTCCTTTCACGGACGTCACGGACGTCAGGGACTGTTCGGGGCAGCCGCACGAGGTGCGGTGGACGAAGGTGCAGGCAAGACGCACGGTCCGGGCAGGCCGGTCCGGCGAGGAGAGACGGTCCAGCAGCGCGCTCACCGCCTGGGCGCCGAGGTCCCTGCTGGGCTGGGCGATCGCGGTCAGCCTGGGTGAGAACAGATCGGCCCAGGCGAAGTCGTCGAAGCAGCACAGCGCGATGTCATCGGGCACGGACAGGCCGTGGTCGCGCAGGCCGCGCAGGGCACCCATGGTCATCGCGTTGTTGGCGGTGACGAGCGCGGTGGGCGGTTCGGTGAGTGCCAGCAGCGCGCTGGTGGCCTGTTCGGCGGCGGCCGACTCGGAGTCCCCGTGCACGACGAGCCCTTCGTCGTACGCGAGCCCGGCGGCTGTCAGGCCGTCCCGGTAGCCGGTGAGCCGCTCGCTGGTGGTGCTGAGCCCCGGGAGTCCGGCGACCAGGCCGATCCGTCGGTGACCGAGCCCCGCGAGGTGGGTGACCAGGCGGGCCATCGGCTCGGCGCTCTCGGCGCAGACCTGGTCGAACCCGGTCCAGGCGTCCGCCGAGGTGTCGACCACGCGGTCGAGGAGAACGGTCGGCACTTTGTGGCGCCCCAGGTAGGCGAGGAGCTCCCTGGGATCGGCGGAGGGCGCGACGATCATGCCGTCCACGCGGCGCTCGTGCAGCAGTTGCACGACCTTGCGTTCATGCTCCGGATCGTCGTGGGGGTCGGCGATGAGCAGGCCGTAGCCGTGCTCCAGGGCCGCGGCCTCGACGCCTTGGAGGATCTCCGTGAAGTACGGGTTGCTGATCGCCGACACCGCGAGCCCGATCGAACGGGTCCGCGAGGTCACCAGGGAGCGGGCGAGGGTGTTCGGCGTGTAGCCGAGCTCCTCCATGGCGTCCAGCACCGCCTGGCGGGTGTGGGGCAGCACGGGCCGGGTCTCGTTCAGCACATGGGAGACGGTCGCCACGGACACACCGGCGCGCCGCGCGACGTCGGTCATGGTCGCCATAGAGGATCCCGGCCTCTCTCGGTCCCTTCCCGGCAGCGCCCCGTCCCTGGGCCGCCGCGGGTCTTTCTGGCCGGGAAGGTATCCCATCCGGTGCCAGACGTAAACGCTTGCGCAATCGCTTACGTCACACGCCGCACGAGTCGAAGGAGCCTTCGGGGCGGAGAGCGCACAGGTGCTCCAAGGCGCCCTGGGATCAAAAACCGACGTCAGAGGCCGACGGGCGGCGAGCGATCAGGTCGTACACCGGCCATGGACCGGCCGTTGACCGGTCGGCGGCCGCCCCGGCCGGGTGCCAGCCGTCGACCAACCGTGGGCAGGCCGTCGACCACCCGTCTACCACCCGCGGGCAGGCCGTCGACCACCCGTCGACCAGCCGTGGGCAGGCCGTGGACCAGCCGTGGGCAGGCCCTCGACCACCCGCGGGCAGGTCGTAGTCACGCCGTAGTCGGGCCTCGGTCAGGCCGTGGCAAGGCCGGCGGGGGCGCTCACTCGGGCGCTCACTCCCACTCCCACCCGATGCCCACGATCCCGGTCCGCACCCGTGGCTCGACGAGGTGGACGGAGCGGTGCAATCCGCTGATGGCCAGCCCCTGTCGGCCACTGCGGGGTGCCGCCGCGGAATGCTGGGCGAACCGGTGACAGCGGGCCGGGAGGGCGTTCTCGGCGAAGCGGACCTGAAGGGCGTACTGGCCGCCCGCGAGAGGGAAGCCGCGGGCGTACTCGCGGGACGCGTCGGCCGTACCGTCCTCGATGCCGTAGCGGAACAGATAGGTGTCCCCGGCCCGCAGGCGCGTGCCGAAGAGCAGTTCGGCGACGAGGACACCGGTGTCGTGGTGCCAACGGACCCGGCCCGTACGGCAGTTCTCCAGCGCGCGCACGGACATGCGCTCCGGCACGCACCCAGGATCGCCGTGGTGGACGGCCACGAAGCGGTCCACGCCGTCCTTGTGGGCCCGCACGATGTGGTGCGACTCGCGTCCCGCCAGTTCGCGGCGCGCCCCGATCCTGACCTGCTCGTGGTGGGCAAGGGTGTGCAGGCCGCCGTCGACCGGACAGTCCAGCTCGGCCAGCAGCCGCTCCAGCATCCCCGAGGCCTCCACCAGGGAGCGGTAGGAGCGAGCGGCGGGCTGCTGGAGCGCGGCGTGGTCGTCGGCCTCGGACAACAGCCTGATCAGGGACTCCTCCGGTAGCTGGAGGATCTCCTCCAGCGCCCTCACCGCACGCAGGGACTCGGGTCGCTGGGGCCGCCTGGCTCCCTGCTGCCAGTAGCTCAGGCTGGTCACGCCGACCTTCACGCCGCGCCGGGACAGATGGTGCTGCACGCGCTGGAGAGGCAGTCCCCGGGCGGCTATCGCTGCGCGCAGGGCGGCGTGGAAGGGACCGCCTCGCAGGGCCGTGTCCAGTTCCGCGGAGGCGACGGCGGCGATGTCCGCGTGCTGAGTGGCGTGCGGCATGCAGGGGCCTTTCTGTGGTTGTTTCACAACGGCTGGTCAGACCGTTCGCGCGGCAGATCGGGGTCACCCCGTCGGGGCGCCGGGGGATGTTCACATCCGTACGCCGCCGTTCAGTTCCCCGAGTTCCCCCGCATTGAAGCGTGTTGACCAAGTCCCGACAACACCTGATGCCCAACAGCAGCCCACTCCTGGCCGAGTCGCTATACGTCCACATCAAGTCGTCGTGTCCGTGCCGGTGCTGCCGAGCAGGTCCCTGACGCCGTACGGCGGCTGCGGCCGACTCCGGCCGGGAAGCCGCGTCGGACTGCCGCGACGGCTCTCGCCGGATTGTGGAGATCGGCCTATGGCTCCGGTCACAGCCCGATGCCCGCAGGTCACCCGGGACACCGCGGACGACCACCTCCGTGCACGTCACCGGAGCACCCCGGACGACCACCTCTGTGCAGGTCACCGGAGCACCCCGGACGACCACCTGCGTGCAGGTCATCCGGAGGGCCCGGGACGACCGCCTCCTGCCACGCCGGGCGCATGGGCCGGCTCCTGCAGGACCGCGACGGCCCCCGCCCTGTGCTGGCCGTTCTCACGTTCCCGGAGCCCCGCCGGAGGTGGCGGAGGTTATCCACAGCCTCGCCGGAGTGTCACCGGGCGCCAGTAGGGTGTGAGACATGGCCGACCCCTCCAGCTACCGCCCCAAGCCGGGACAGATCCCCGACTCTCCCGGGGTGTACAGGTTCCGTGACGAGCACCGCCGGGTGATCTACGTCGGAAAGGCGAAGAGCCTGCGCCAGCGCCTGGCGAACTACTTCCAGGACCTGGCGGGCCTGCACCCGCGCACCCGCACGATGGTGACCACGGCCGCGTCCGTGGAGTGGACGGTGGTGTCCACGGAGGTCGAGGCCCTCCAGCTGGAGTACTCCTGGATCAAGGAGTACGACCCCCGGTTCAACGTCAAATACCGCGACGACAAGAGCTACCCCTATCTCGCGGTGACGATGAACGAGGAGTTCCCCCGCGTGCAGGTGATGCGCGGTCACAAGAAGAAGGGCGTCAGGTATTTCGGGCCGTACGCGCACGCGTGGGCGATCCGGGACACCGTCGACCTCCTGCTGCGCGTCTTCCCGGTCCGCACCTGCTCGGCCGGCGTGTTCAAGAACGCCTCCCGCACCGGCCGCCCCTGCCTCCTCGGCTACATCGGCAAGTGCTCCGCTCCCTGCGTGGGACGCGTCTCGGCCGAGGACCACCGTGAACTCGCGGACGAGTTCTGCGACTTCATGACCGGCCGCACCGGCACCTATCTGCGTCGTCTGGAGACGCAGATGATGGAGGCGGCCGAGGAGATGGAGTACGAGCGGGCCGCCCGCCTGCGCGACGACATCGAGGCCCTGAAGAAGGCCATGGAGAAGAACGCGGTCGTGCTCGCCGACGCGACCGACGCCGACCTCATCGCCGTCGCCGAGGACGAGCTGGAGGCGGCCGTGCAGATCTTCCACGTCCGCGGCGGACGCGTGCGCGGCCAGCGCGGCTGGGTCACCGACAAGGTCGAGGAGATCACCACCGGCGCCCTCGTCGAACACGCGCTGCAGCAGCTCTACGGCGAGGAGACCGGGGACGCGGTGCCCAAGGAGGTCCTCGTCCCGGCCCTGCCCGACCCGCTGGAGCCCGTGCAGGAGTGGCTGTCGGGGCGCCGCGGCTCGAATGTCTCGCTGCGCATCCCCCAGCGCGGCGACAAGCGCGCGCTCATGGAGACGGTGGAGCGCAACGCCCAGCAGGCTCTCGTCCTGCACAAGACCAAGCGCGCCTCCGATCTGACCACCCGCTCCCGGGCGCTGGAGGAGATCGCCGACGCCCTGGACCTGGACAGCGCCCCGCTGCGGATCGAGTGCTACGACATCTCCCACCTCCAGGGCGACGACGTGGTGGCCTCCATGGTCGTCTTCGAGGACGGCCTGGCGCGCAAGAGCGAGTACCGCCGCTTCCAGATCAAGGGCTTCGAGGGCCAGGACGACGTCCGCTCCATGCACGAGGTGATCACCCGCCGCTTCAAGCGCTACCTCGCGGAGAAGGAGCGCACGGGGGAGTGGGCCGACGGTGAGAACACCCTCGCCGGTACGTCGTCCGACTCCCTGGGCGACCCGTCCTCGACACCGGCCGACGACACGCCCACCGAGACTCTCGGCGACCCGCCCTCCACGCCGGTCGGCGACCCGTCGGCCACGCCGGTCGGCGACACCTCCCCCGTCTCCCTCGCCGGCTCGCCCTCCACGTCGCCCGGCGACCCGTCGGCCGCCCCGCTCACCGCCACCGACCCGCTCACCGCGGCGTCCTCCGACCCCCTCACCAACGGCCTCAAGGACGACGACGGCCGTCCGAAGCGCTTCGCCTACCCGCCCCAGCTCGTCGTCGTGGACGGCGGCCAGCCGCAGGTCGCGGCCGCTCAGCGGGCCCTGGACGAGCTGGGGATCGACGACATCGCCGTATGCGGTCTCGCCAAGCGCCTGGAGGAGGTCTGGCTGCCCGGCGACGACGACCCGGTCGTCCTGCCCCGCAGCAGCGAGGGCCTGTATCTGCTCCAGCGCGTCCGTGACGAGGCCCACCGCTTCGCGATCACCTACCAGCGCACCAAGCGCGCCAAGCGCTTCCGGTCGAGCCCGCTGGACGACGTCCCCGGCCTCGGTGAGACCCGCAAGCAGGCGCTGATCAAGCACTTCGGTTCGGTGAAGAAGCTGCGAGCTGCGACCATCGATCAGATCTGCGAGGTCCCGGGCATAGGCCGCAAGACGGCCGAGACGATCGCCGCGGCATTCGCCCAGGCGGCCCCGGCCGCGCCCGCCGTGAACACGGCGACTGGAGAGATCATGGAAGACGAGGGATCCGAGACGACGGCGGAGACCTCGGGGGAGCCCGTGTCCGCGGGCGCCCCGGACGAACGACGGGGGCAGGAGAGATGAGCGAGCACCACACACAGCCCACAGGCGAGCGAGATCAGCAGGCCCAGGAAACGCACAAGAAGACCGGCGAGGATCTCACCCAGCAGGACGCACCCCAGAACGACGGAGCACAGGTGAGTACGGGTAGCGACGCAGCCGGGGCCCCCGAGGCGGCCATCCCCGAGCTGGTGATCATCTCCGGCATGTCCGGGGCCGGCCGCTCGACGGCGGCGAAGTGTCTGGAGGACCTCGGCTGGTTCGTCGTCGACAATCTCCCGCCCGCGCTGATCCCCACCATGGTGGAGCTCGGTGCCCGTTCCCAGGGCAACGTGGCGCGGATCGCGGTGGTCGTCGACGTCCGCGGCCGACGCTTCTTCGACAACCTCCGTGACTCCCTCTCCGACCTCGACACCCGGGGGGTGACCCGCCGGATCGTCTTCCTGGAGTCCTCCGACGACGCCCTGGTGCGCCGCTTCGAGTCGGTGCGCCGCCCGCACCCCCTCCAGGGCGACGGCCGCATCGTCGACGGCATCGCCGCCGAGCGTGAGCTGCTGCGCGAGCTGCGCGGCGACGCCGACCTGGTGATCGACACCTCCAGCCTGAACGTGCACGAGCTGCGGGCCAAGATGGACGCCCAGTTCGCCGGCGAGGAGGAGCCCGAGCTGCGGGCCACGGTCATGTCCTTCGGCTTCAAGTACGGCCTCCCGGTCGACGCCGACCTGGTCGTGGACATGCGCTTCCTGCCCAACCCGCACTGGGTCCCGGAGCTGCGACCGTACACCGGCCTCAACGAGGAGGTGTCGGCGTACGTCTTCAACCAGCCCGGCGCGAAGGAGTTCATCGACCGCTACTCCGAGCTGCTCCAGCTCATCGCGGCCGGATACCGTCGCGAGGGCAAGAGGTACGTGACCATCGCGGTCGGCTGTACCGGTGGCAAGCACCGCTCGGTCGCCACCTCCGAAAAGCTCGCCGCCCGCCTCGCCTCCCAGGGCGTGGAGACGGTGGTCGTACACCGGGACATGGGACGGGAATGACGGGACGTACTCCGCGGCTGAGCAGGTTGCGCCGGGCGATGCCCGAGTCACGCGCAAGCCGGCCCGCCGAGGCCCGGGGCGGCCGACCGCGCCGCCGGGGCACCCAGCCCAAGGTCGTCGCGCTGGGCGGCGGCATGGGGCTGTCGGCCTCGCTCGCCGCGCTGCGCCGGATCACCGGCGACCTCACCGCCGTCGTCACGGTGGCCGACGACGGCGGCTCCAGCGGGCGGCTGCGCGACGAACTGGGCGTGCTGCCGCCCGGCGACCTGCGCAAGGCGCTGGCCGCGCTGTGCGGCGACGACGACTGGGGCCAGACCTGGGCCCGCGTCATCCAGCACCGCTTCCACTCCCAGGGCGACCTGCACGACCACGCGGTCGGCAATCTGCTGATCGTCGCCCTGTGGGAGCAGCTCGGCGACCACGTTCAGGCCCTCGACCTGGTCGGCAAGCTGCTCGGCGCGCACGGGCGGGTGCTTCCCATGTCCGCCGTGCCCCTGGAGCTCCAGGCCCTGGTCAAGGGCCACGACCCGGACCGGCCCGAGGACGTCGACACCGTCCGGGGACAGGCCACCGTCGCCCTCACCCCCGGTGAGGTGCAGTCGGTGCACGTCGTGCCGCACGACCCGCCGGCCGTCCCGGAGGCCGTCGCCGCCGTCCGCGACGCGGACTGGGTGGTGCTCGGCCCCGGGTCCTGGTTCTCCTCGGTCATCCCGCATCTGCTCGTGCCGGAACTCCTGGACGCGCTCACCGAGACGAAGGCGCGCCGGGTACTCTCCCTGAACCTCGCCCCGCAGCCCGGAGAAACCGAGGGCTTCTCCCCGCAGCGTCATTTGGAGGTTTTGGGACGACACGCCCCTAAACTCGCCCTGGACGTGGTGCTGGCCGACGAGGCCGCCGTGCCCGACCGCGATGTGCTCACCGAGGCCGCCAAGCGGCTCGGTGCGGCGGTCGAGCTGGCCCCGGTGGCCCGGACGGACGGGACGCCCCGGCACGACCCGGAGCTCCTCGCCGCCGCGTACGACCGTATTTTTCGGATGCATGGAAGGATCGGCCCATGGCGATGACGGCAGCGGTGAAGGATGAGATCTCCCGACTCCCCGTCACCCGGACCTGCTGCAGGAAGGCGGAGGTCTCCGCCATTCTGCGGTTCGCCGGCGGCCTCCACCTGGTCAGCGGGCGCATCGTGATCGAGGCGGAGCTGGACACCGCCATGGCGGCCCGCCGCCTCAAGCGGGACATCCTGGAGATCTTCGGCCACAGTTCCGAGCTGATCGTGATGGCTCCGGGCGGGCTGCGCCGCGGCTCGCGTTACGTCGTACGGGTGGTTGCGGGCGGTGACCAGCTGGCCCGGCAGACCGGCCTGGTCGACGGGCGGGGCCGCCCGATCCGCGGCCTGCCCCCGCAGGTCGTGTCCGGGGCCACCTGTGACGCCGAGGCCGCCTGGCGCGGCGCCTTCCTCGCGCACGGCTCGCTCACCGAGCCGGGCCGCTCCTCCTCCCTCGAGGTGACCTGCCCGGGCCCCGAGGCCGCGCTCGCCCTGGTCGGCGCAGCCCGCCGCCTGTCGATCGCCGCGAAGGCCCGTGAGGTGCGCGGAGTGGACCGGGTCGTCGTCCGCGACGGTGACGCCATCGGCGCCCTGCTCACCCGTCTGGGCGCACACGAGTCGGTGCTCGCCTGGGAGGAGCGCCGGATGCGCCGCGAGGTCCGCGCCACGGCGAACCGCCTCGCCAACTTCGACGACGCCAACCTGCGCCGTTCCGCCCGCGCGGCCGTCGCCGCCGGTGCCCGTGTCCAGCGCGCCCTGGAGATCCTCGGCGAGGAGGTCCCCGAGCACCTCGCCGCCGCCGGACGTCTGCGCATGGAGCACAAGCAGGCGTCCCTGGAGGAGCTGGGCGCGCTCGCCGACCCGCCGCTGACCAAGGACGCCGTCGCCGGCCGTATCCGCAGGCTGCTGGCCATGGCCGACAAGCGGGCCCAGGACCTCGGCATCCCGGGCACCGAGGCCAACCTCAGCGAGGAGCTGGCGGACAACCTCGTCGGGTGACGTGACTGATCGTCAACATCTGGGTGCCGGCGTCCACTTGGGGCGTCGGCACCAGTATTTGTCGGTCTTTGCGGCACTCTTGACTGGAACATGAAGTGGCATGAGCCTGGCAGTCATTCGTCACTGTGGCGAAACACTGCTAGGGGGGTACATGAGACCCAGAGCGAGATCGATCCTCGCTGTCGGCGCGCTCCTCATAGGTGGAGCGAGTATCGCACCCATCGCCCAGGCACAACCGGGTGGTTCACAAGATTCCGACCCGAGTGAAGTCAAGGTCTTCCGGGCCGAGGTCACCAAGAAGCAGGTACCCCTGCTGCTGGCGGCCGGCCAGGACGGCCACGAACTCAGTGAGCAGGCGCCCGAGAAGGGCACGGCCACCGTCGAGGTCTACCTCACCGACGACCAGGCCGAGAAGCTCCAGAAGCAGGGCGTCGAGCTCACCGAGCACGACCTCTCCGCCAAGGCGGAGGCCCGCACCGAGAAGGCCGCGGAGGGCGTGTTCCGCCCGTACAGCGGGGCCGGGGGGCTCAAGGAGGAGATAGTCAGGACCGGGCAGCAGAACCCGGGCCTGACCAAGGTCGTGTCCATCGGAAAGACGGTGGGCGGCCAGGACATCCTCGCGCTCAAGCTCAGCAAGAACGCCAAGAAGACGAAGGACGGCGCCAAGCCCGCCGTCCTCTACATGTCCAACCAGCACGCGCGTGAGTGGATCACGCCGGAGATGACCCGGCGCCTGATGCACTACTACCTGGACAACTACAAGACGGACAAGCGCGTCAAGAAGATCGTCGACTCGACCGAGCTGTGGTTCGTCCTCTCGGCCAACCCCGACGGGTACGACTACACCCACAAGGACGCCGCCAACCGTCTGTGGCGCAAGAACCTGCGGGACATCAACGCCGACGGCGTGATCAGCACCGGTGACGGCGTCGACCTCAACCGCAACTTCTCCTACAAGTGGGGCTACGACGACGAGGGTTCGTCCCCGAACCCCACCAGCGAGACCTACCGCGGCGCGAGTGCCGGCTCGGAGCCCGAGACCAAGGCGCTGGACGCCTTCCAGAAGCGCATCGGCTTCACCTACGGCATCAACTACCACTCCGCCGCCGAACTCCTCCTCTACGGCGTCGGCTGGCAGGTGGCCACCAACACCCCCGACGACGTGCTGTACAAGGCGCTCGCCGGCACCCCGGACAACTCCGCGATCCCCGGCTACCGGCCGCAGGTCTCCTCGGAGCTGTACACGACCAACGGCGAAGCCGACGGTCACGCCTCGAACGTCAACGGCCTGGCGATGTACACGCCCGAGATGTCGACCTGCCAGACCGCGTCGAACATCGACCCGAACGACCAGTGGAACGCGGCCGACTGCCAGTCGGTGTTCAACTTCCCGGACGACGAGAAGCTGATCCAGGACGAGTTCGCCAAGAACGTGCCGTTCGCGCTGTCCGTCGCGGAGAGCGCCGAGCGTCCCGACCAGCCCGTCTCCTCGCTCGGCCTGAAGGCCGCCGACTTCACCCCGGCGCCGTTCACCACGTCGTACTCCCGCGGCGCCGACCAGGAGGTCTCCGTCGTCGTACGCAAGTCCGTGCGCGACAAGGAGCTCAAGTACCGCGTCAACGGCGGCCGTACGCACGACATGGCGCTGCGGCCCTGGAAGGGCGGCGAGACGTACGGCGGTGAGGACAACCTCTACTTCGACGAGTACCGCGCCAAGGTCGCCGACGGCGATCGGGGCGACAAGGTCGAGGTGTGGTTCACCGGCGAGACCAGGAGCGGGAAGAAGGTCTCCAGCGAGCACTTCACGTACACCGTGGCCGAGCGGCCGCGCGCGGACGTGCTCGTGGTCGCCGAGGAAGGCGCGGGCGCCCCGCACGCGCAGAAGTACGTCGACGCGCTCAAGGCCAACGGCCACCGGGCGCTCGTCTGGGACGTCGCCGCGCAGGGCGCGCCCGACGCGCTCGCCGTGCTGGGCCACTTCGACACCGTCGTCCACTACACGGGCGCGAACGTCCCGGGCAACGCCACCCAGCTCCAGCTGCGCGCCTACCTCAACGAGGGCGGCAAGCTGATGGAGGCGGGCGAGCAGGCCGGCGGCAACGTCGACCTCGGCGACGGCACCCTGTCGAACGACTTCAGCCAGTACTACCTGGGCGCCTACACCCGTACGTCGCTGCCCGGCGCCACCGGCTTCACCGGCTCCGGCAGGCTCGGCGGCTTCACCGGCGCGCTCGGTGACGCCACCGGCAACCCGCTGGACAAGGCCGGGAGTTACAGCGTCACCTCGGACCAGCTGGCGGCCGACAAGTACCCGCAGTTCGCCAGCGCGGGCGCGGGCCAGTTCGCCGGGACGGTCAACCCCTACGGCCCCTACGCGGGTTCGTGGATGGTGGCCGCCGTGCACACCGACGACGCCTACAAGCGGCTCACCAGGACCGTCGACCTCACCGGTGTGACCGCGGCGCAGCAGCCGACCCTGCGCACCCAGTTGCTGTGGGACGTCGAGCCCGGCTACGACAACGTCCTGATCGAGGCCCACGGCACCGGGGCCGAGGACTGGACGACACTCCCGGAGAAGAACGGCGCCACCTCCAACACCGTGCCTGCGGAGTGCGAGGCCGGCTTCTACATGGCCGAACACCCCTGGCTCAAGCACTACCTGACGCAGTCGGCCGCGGGCTGCACCGCGTCCGGCAGCAGCGGCCAGTGGAACGCCCTCACCGGCGCCTCCGCGGGCTGGAAGCAGGTCGAGTTCGACCTGAGCGCGTACGCCGGCAAGTCGGTGGAGATCTCGATCAGCTACGTCTCCGACCCGGGCTTCGGCGGGCGCGGCGTCCTCGCCGACCAGGCCGCACTCGTGGTCGGCGGCACGGCCACCGAGACCGAGGGCTTCGAGACCTCGCTCGGCGCCTGGAGCGTGACCGGACCGCCCGCGGGCAGCCCGGCCGTGCTCAAGGACTGGGCGCGCACCGGAGCGCTGTTCCAGACGTACGGCGCGATCACCACCGACGACACGGTGCTCCTCGGCTTCGGCCTGGAACACCTCTCCGCGGCGGCCGATCGTGCGGCGCTCATCGGAAAGGCCCTTTCCTCACTTGAGAAATGACACGCCGAGGTCAACCGTGCACGACCCACGGTGACCGAAACGAGTGATCCGGGCTTCCCGGCGGGGCGGTCCGTACCCCTACTGGCGGGTACGGGCCGCCGTGCCGTCTATGAGGCATCTGGATGTCACCACGGAGGCCGCAGAGAGGTAGGGTCGTAGGCGGTCGGGGACATCCCAAATAGAGCTCGCCGGCACCGCATGGCCGGCGTACCAACGAGGAGATCGGTTCGTGACGATCCGCGTAGGCATCAACGGCTTCGGTCGTATCGGTCGCAACTACTTCCGCGCGCTGCTGGAGCAGGGTGCAGACATCGAGATCGTGGCTGTCAACGACCTGGGTGACACCGCGACCACCGCCCACCTGCTGAAGTACGACACCATCCTGGGCCGTCTCAAGGCCGAGGTGTCGAACACCGCCGACACGATCACCGTCGACGGCAGGACCATCAAGGTCCTCTCCGAGCGCAACCCCGCCGACATCCCGTGGGGCGAGCTGGGCGTCGACATCGTCATCGAGTCGACCGGCATCTTCACCAAGAAGGAAGACGCCGCCAAGCACATCGCCGGTGGCGCGAAGAAGGTCCTCATCTCGGCTCCGGCCAAGGACGAGGACATCACCATCGTCATGGGTGTCAACCAGGACAAGTACGACCCGGCGAACCACCACGTCATCTCCAACGCCTCCTGCACCACCAACTGTGTGGCGCCGATGGCGAAGGTCCTCGACGAGAACTTCGGCATCGTCAAGGGTCTGATGACCACGGTGCACGCGTACACGAACGACCAGCGCATCCTGGACTTCCCGCACAAGGACCTGCGCCGCGCCCGTGCCGCCGCCGAGAACATCATCCCGACCACCACGGGTGCCGCGAAGGCCACCGCGCTGGTCCTGCCGCAGCTCAAGGGCAAGCTGGACGGCATCGCCATGCGCGTCCCGGTCCCGACCGGCTCGGCCACCGACCTCGTCGTGGAGCTGTCGCGCGAGGTCACCAAGGACGAGGTCAACGCCGCCTTCAAGAAGGCCTCCGAGGGCGAGCTGCAGGGCTACCTGACCTACACCGAGGACGAGATCGTCTCCTCGGACATCGTCAGCGACCCGTCGTCCTGCACCTTCGACTCCTCCCTGACCATGGTCCAGGAGGGCACGTCGGTGAAGATCCTCGGCTGGTACGACAACGAGTGGGGCTACTCCAACCGCCTCGTCGACCTGACGGTCTTCGTCGGCAACCAGCTCTGATCGGCAGAGCAGGCACCTTGATGTGAGGGCAGGGCCCGTGCGGCGCAGGGACGCGCCGCCCGGGCCCTGACTCACGTGCAGACCAGGCCTTTTAGGATCACTGGCGATCCGAGCATACGAACCCTCCTCGGGAGTCCCCTTCCATGAAGACGATCGACGAACTCCTCGCTGAGTCAGTCGCGGGCCGGCGGGTCTTCGTCCGCGCCGACCTGAACGTGCCGCTGGACGGCACCACCATCACCGACGACGGCCGCATCCGCGCCGTGCTGCCCACCGTCAAGGCCCTGGCCGAGGCGGGCGCGCGCGTGGTCGTCGCCTCGCACCTGGGCCGCCCCAAGGGCGCCCCGGACCCCGCGTTCTCCCTCGCGCCCGCCGCCGCCCGCCTCGGTGAACTCCTCGGCGCCGACGTGGCGTTCGCGACCGACACGGTCGGCGAGTCCGCCCGGGCCGTCGTCGCGGGCCTGACCGACGGCCAGGTCGCCGTCGTGGAGAACCTGCGCTTCAACGCCGGCGAGACCAGCAAGGACGACGCCGAGCGCGCCGCCTTCGCCGAGCAGCTCGCCGCCCTCGCCGACGTCTACGTCGGTGACGGCTTCGGCGCGGTGCACCGCAAGCACGCCTCCGTGTACGACCTCCCGGCCAAGCTGCCGCACTACGCCGGCTACCTCATCGCGAACGAGGTCGCCGTCCTCAAGAAGCTCACCGAGGACGTCAAGCGGCCCTACGTCGTCGCGCTCGGCGGCGCCAAGGTGTCCGACAAGCTCGCCGTCATCGACCAGCTGCTCGCCAAGGCGGACCGGCTGCTCATCGGCGGCGGCATGGCGTACACCTTCCTCAAGGCCAAGGGCTACGAGGTCGGCATCTCCCTCCTCCAGGAGGACCAGGTCCCGGTCGTCACCGAGTACATGGAGCGCGCCGAGAAGAGCGGCGTCGAAATCGTCCTGCCGGTCGACGTCCTGGTCTCCACCGAGTTCCCGGACCTGAAGACCAAGGCGCCGGCCAACCCCACGACCGTCGCCGCGGACGCCATCCCGGCCGACCAGGAGGGCCTGGACATCGGTCCGGAGACCCGCAAGCTGTACGCCTCGAAGCTCGCCGACGCCGCCACCGTCTTCTGGAACGGCCCCATGGGCGTCTTCGAGCACCCCGACTACGCCGAGGGCACCAAGGCGGTCGCCCAGGCCCTCGTCGACTCCAAGGGATTCACCGTGGTCGGCGGCGGCGACTCCGCCGCGGCCGTCCGCACCCTGGGCTTCGACGAGAACGCATTCGGCCACATCTCGACCGGTGGCGGCGCCTCCCTCGAATACCTCGAGGGCAAGACGCTCCCCGGCCTCGCCGCACTGGAGGACTGACCTCAATGAGCACGCGCACGCCGCTGATGGCGGGCAACTGGAAGATGAACCTCAACCACCTCGAGGCCATCGCGCACGTCCAGAAGCTCGCCTTCGCCCTGGCCGACAAGGACTACGACGCGGTCGAGGTCGCCGTCCTGCCGCCCTTCACCGACCTGCGCTCCGTGCAGACCCTGGTCGACGGCGACAAGCTGAAGATCAAGTACGGCGCCCAGGACATCTCGGCGCACGACTCCGGTGCCTACACCGGCGAGATCTCCGGCCCGATGCTGGCCAAGCTGAAGTGCACGTACGTGGCGATCGGCCACTCCGAGCGCCGTCAGTACCACGCGGAGACCGACGAGATCGTCAACGCCAAGGTCAAGGCCGCCTACAAGCACGGCCTGACCCCGATCCTGTGCGTCGGTGAGGAGCTGGAGGTCCGCGAGGCGGGCAACCACGTCTCCCACACCCTCGCCCAGGTCGAGGGCGGTCTGAAGGACCTCCCGGCCGAGCAGGCCGAGTCCGTCGTGATCGCCTACGAGCCCGTGTGGGCCATCGGCACCGGCAAGGTCTGCGGCGCCGACGACGCGCAGGAGGTCTGCGCCGCCATCCGCGCCAAGATCGCCGAGCTGTACACGCAGGAGCTGGCCGACCAGGTCCGCATCCAGTACGGCGGCTCCGTGAAGTCGGGCAATGTCGCCGAGATCATGGCAAAGGCCGACATCGACGGCGCCCTGGTCGGCGGTGCCTCGCTGGACGCCGACGAGTTCGTCAAGATCGTGCGCTTCCGCGACCAGTGAGCCGGGCGCCCGCGGGCGCACCGCAAGCAGTGAGTATGCGCTAGCGGCGATCCGTCGTACCCTTGCGGGGGCATGGTAGCCAGCTACCGTGCCCCCGTCGTCCATCCGAGTCCGAGAGAGTTGGTCCAGCCGTGGTTTTGGGGTTCTCGATCGCCCTGATCGTCTTCAGCGGGTTGCTGATGCTGCTGGTGCTGATGCACAAGGGGAAGGGCGGCGGCCTCTCCGACATGTTCGGCGGCGGCATGCAGTCTTCCGTCGGCGGCTCCTCCGTCGCCGAGCGCAACCTCGACCGGATCACTGTTGTGGTCGGTTTGCTGTGGTTCGCGTGCATTGTCGTGCTCGGCATTCTGATGAAGGTCAACAACTGACCGGCACGCACATTCCGTACGTAAGGCCCCATGTTCGGTACGCGCAGCTCAGCGCGGCCTATCATGGGGCTTGCGTCTTTGTGTGAGGGCTCTGTAACTCCAATCACTGGACGCGCGTTGGGCCTTACGTAGACTGAGGCGCTCGCAGCGAAGCGAAACGCCGACTCGCTTTGCGGCACCATCACGCAGGGAGTTACGACCGTGGCAAGTGGCAACGCGATCCGAGGAAGCCGGGTCGGGGCGGGGCCGATGGGCGAGGCCGAGCGGGGCGAGTCCGCGCCCCGGCTGCGCATCTCCTTCTGGTGCTCCAACGGGCATGAAACGCAGCCCAGCTTCGCCAGCGACGCGCAGGTTCCCGAAACCTGGGACTGCCCGCGCTGCGGCTTTCCCGCCGGACAGGACCGGGACAACCCGCCGGACCCGCCGCGCACCGAGCCCTACAAGACGCATCTCGCGTATGTACGGGAGCGGCGCAGCGACGCGGACGGCGAGGCGATCCTCGCCGAGGCGCTCGCCAAACTGCGGGGCGAGATCTAGGAATTGAGGACCGGCCGGGTACCCATGGGTGCTCGGCCGGACCGCTCCGAGTGCTGCCCGGATCCCGCTCCGGGCCGATTGTCAGTGGTGCCCTCTACGGTTTGTGTATCGATCTTTCGCATCGACGGACCGCAGGGGGAGCAGTGGCGTTGGCTGAAGCGGTGGGCGGGCGCACGCCGGCGTGGCGCGGTGGGTTCGGACGGCTGTGGAGCGCCGCCGTGCTCTCCAGCTTCGGAGACTCCCTGCGTACGGCCGCCCTGCCGCTCCTCGCCGTGACGCTGACGGACCGGCCGCTGCTGATCGCCGCGGTCACCGCCTGTGGCTATCTGCCCTGGATCATCCTCGGGCTGCTCGGCGGCGCCGTCGCCGACCGGGTGGACCAGCGGCGCGCGATGTGGACGGTGGACGCGTTACGCGGACTCCTCGTCGCCGCGTTCGCCGTGGCCGTGGCGCTCGGGCACGCCTCGATCGGTCTCCTCATCGCGCTGGCTTTCACCCTGACCGCGCTGCAGACCCTCTTCGACAACGCCTCCACGGCCCTGCTCCCCGCCCTGGTGGACCGTGACGCGCTCGGCAGCGCGAACGCCCGGCTGATGACCGGGCAGCGCATCGCGGGCGGACTCATGGGCGGGCCGCTCGTGCCGCTGCTGCTGACGGCCGGGGCCGCCGTCCCGTTCGCCGCCGACGCCGCCACCTTCCTGGTCGCGGCCGCGCTGGTGGCCTCACTGCGGATCGAGGCGCCCGGGCGGGCGCCGGCCCCGGAGGGCAGCACCCTGCGCCGGGAGATCGCGCAGGGACTGCGGACCCTGTGGCGTGACCGGGCGCTGCGCGGGCTGTGCGCCGCCACCGCCCTGTGCAACATCGGCATGGGCGCCCAGCTCGCCACCCTGGTCGTCCTGGTGACCGGATGGCTCGACGCCGGCGCCGGGGGCTACGCGGCGGCGGGCGCGGCGTTCACGGTCGGCGGTCTGGCCGGGGGAGTGGCGAACGGCTGGATCGTGAAGCGGCTGGGCCGGGTGCGGGCCGTGCTGACCGCGGGCGTCGTGCAGACCGGGGCCCTGGTGGTCATGGGCACCGTGCGCAGCCTGGCCGTGCTGGTGGTGGCGCTGGCCGTCTTCGGGATCATGGGCATGGTGTGGAACGTCAACACGACGACGCTCATGCAGCAGCGCAGCCCTTTCGAGCTGCTCGGCCGAGTGGCCTCGGCCTTCCGGACCCTGGCCTTCGCCGGGGTGCCGCTCGGCGCCCTGCTGGGCGGTGCCGTCGCCACCGCGTGGGGCCTGAACACCCCGCCCC
Organism: Streptomyces sp. Y7; assembly: GCF_043195415.1. Taxonomy (NCBI): domain Bacteria; kingdom Bacillati; phylum Actinomycetota; class Actinomycetes; order Kitasatosporales; family Streptomycetaceae; genus Streptomyces; species Streptomyces sp. Y7. The sequence goes on along the minus strand of NZ_JBIDDQ010000020.1, from coordinate 147,786 downwards.
TGCTCACGGCGGTCTTCTTCGTACTGGCCCTCGTCGCGCTGATACCCGCGGGCAAGCAGGACGTACCTGTTGTTGCGCCGGACGACGACGCCAGGACAGCTCACGTCCGGCGCTGATCAATTAGGTTGGGACCGCTCGGACAGGCACGAAAGAAGGCTGAAGTCGGACATGAACGCAGACGGCCGTACCAGGCTCAACCAGACGCCCGAGTGGACCGCGCTGGCCAGGCACCGCGAGGAGCTCGGCGAAGTGCGGCTGCGGGAGCTGTTCGCCGCCGACCCCGAGCGCGGCTCGGGCCTCACGCTCCAGGTCGGCGACCTGCACATCGACTACTCCAAGCACCTGGTCACCGACGAGACGCTGCGGCTGCTGCGCGAGTTGGCCGCCGCGACGGACGTGTTCGGGCTGCGGGACGCCATGTTCCGTGGCGAGAAGATCAACACCACCGAGGACCGCGCCGTGCTGCACACCGCGCTGCGCGCCCCGCGGGACGCGGTGATCGAGGTCGACGGGGAGAACGTCGTCCCGGGCGTGCACGCGGTCCTCGACAAGATGGCCGGCTTCGCCGACCGGGTCCGCTCCGGCGCCTGGACCGGCCACACCGGCAAGCGGATCAAGAACGTCGTCAACGTCGGCATCGGCGGCTCCGACCTCGGCCCGGCGATGGCCTACGAGGTGCTGCGCAGCTTCACCGACCGCGACCTCACCGTCCGCTTCGTCTCGAACGTCGACGGCGCCGACCTGCACGAGGCCACCCGCGACCTGGACGCGGCGGAGACGCTGTTCATCATCGCCTCCAAGACGTTCACCACGATCGAGACGATCACCAACGCCACGTCCGCGCGCGACTGGCTCCTCGCCGAGCTGAAGGCCGGACCGGAAGCCGTCGCCAAGCACTTTGTCGCCTTGTCGACGAACGCCGAGAAGGTCGGCGACTTCGGTATCGACACGGCCAACATGTTCGAGTTCTGGGACTGGGTCGGCGGGCGCTACTCCTACGACTCGGCGATCGGCCTGTCCCTGATGATCGCCATCGGGCCGGACCGCTTCCGCCAGATGCTCGACGGTTTCCGGACCGTCGACGAGCACTTCCGCACCGCCCCCGCCGAGGAGAACGTGCCGCTGCTGCTCGGTCTGCTGGGCATCTGGTACGGCAACTTCCACGACGCCCAGTCGCACGCGGTGCTGCCGTACAGCCACTACCTGTCCAAGTTCACGGCGTATCTCCAGCAGTTGGACATGGAGTCCAACGGCAAGTACGTCGGCCGGGACGGGCGGGAGGTCGACTGGCAGACAGGTCCGGTGGTGTGGGGCACGCCGGGCACCAACGGGCAGCACGCGTACTACCAGCTGATCCATCAGGGCACCAAGTTGATCCCGGCGGACTTCATCGGCTTCGCCGAGCCGGTCGCCGAGATGAGCGACGGGCTCAAGGCGCAGCACGACCTGCTGATGGCGAACTTCTTCGCGCAGACGCAGGCGCTGGCGTTCGGCAAGACGCCGGAGGAGGTGCGCGCGGAGGGGGTGCCGGAGGAGCTGGTGACCCACAAGACGTTCAAGGGCGATCACCCGACGACCACGATCCTCGCGCGAGAGCTGACGCCGTCCGTGCTGGGTCAGTTGATCGCGCTGTACGAGCACAAGGTGTTCGTGCAGGGCGCGGTGTGGAACATCGACTCCTTCGACCAGTGGGGCGTGGAGCTCGGCAAGGTCCTCGCCAAGCGGGTCGAGCCCGCGTTGACGGAGGGTGCCGAGGTTCCGGGTCTGGACGCGTCGACGAAGGCGCTCGTCGCCAAGTACCGGGAGCTGCGCGGCCGGAAGTGACACGGTTACGGAAAGCGGGCGGCGCGTGGCTGTCCGCTTCCCGTAGACTCCCTCGTCGATCATGACAACGATCACTCGGGGGAGTGCAAGTTGACGTACCCACACGGGAGTTGGACCGGCGGCACGCTGACCGCCCGGTCGTTCCTGAAGCCTCATCATGTGGCGCGGGCGGTGTTCCATCCGGCCTGGATCCCTCAGTCGCTGGACCCGTCGGTGGATGCCCTCAAGAAGGTGCGGGTCATCGCCGGCGCGGTCGCGGGGTTCGGTGTCTACACCTTCGTGGAGGGCGGGTTCGCCTTCGACGAGATGCTGGACAACGCGGCGACCGCCTGTCTGGTGCTGCTGTTCATCACGCCGCTCACCGTGGGCGTGATGCTCTACCTCTGGCAGCGCTCCGGCGCCGGCACGGTGGCGCAGCTGAAGGAGCCGCTGATGCGGTCGCTGAAGCTGCTTCTGCTCTTCATCGGTTCGGCGCTCGGCACGGTGCTGATCTTCCAGTTGGGCGGCGCCCTCGGGATCCTCGGGACCATGCTGGTCAGCGTGGTGGGGCTCTGGATGGCGTTCTTCGTGATCGCCGGCGCCTACCGGATCTCGGGGAACTTCTTCGGCACCGCGGTCGTGCACCGCTGTCTGCCGCCGCTGCTGGCCACGGTGACGACATGGCTGATGGCCATCCCGGATCTGGTCACGGGTGATCTGCACGGCCTCAGCCTCGCCATGGGCGTCTTCTTCATCCTGGGCGCCCCCGTGACGGTCACGGCCATCGCCATGCTGGAGATGGGCCGGCTCAGGACCCGCTACGGCATCCGGCTCGCGGACCACCCGGCTGTCCTGTCGCCGATGCCGACACCCACGCCCGGTCCGACGCCGACCCCGCCGCCGCCGTCGTACGCCCCGAACGGTTTCGTGCCGCCGCAGGGCCCCCCGTACACGCCCTCCGGCAACGGCCAGGGCCATCCTCACGGGACGTCCCCGCAGGGCAACCCGTACGCACCGGGCCCGCAGAACCCGTACGCGCCGGGCCGGCAGAATCCGTACGCTCATCAGCCGCCGTACAACCCGCCGGCGCCGCCCCCGTACCACCCCCGGTAGTGCGGCGGACGCCGGTCAGGCGACCGCGCTCAGGGTGTCCGCGAGGCGGCGGCGGGCCGCGCGGTGGGCGGGGAGCGCGGCAAGGGCGGCCGCGCCCGTGACCGCCGCCGTGCCGAGCAGGAGCAGCAGTGCGGGGGAGGGGCCCTGGGCGATCCCGGCGCCGATGCCGCTCGACCGGCCCTGGGTGTCGATCAGCCAGTGCGCGAGGGGGGTGCCCAGGGCCGTGCCGATGACGACCGCGGCCAGCGCGGTGCAGGCGGTGGACATGACAGTGATCGCGGTGATCTGCCGTGGCGAGAGGCCGATCGCCTTCAGGGCCAGCAGGTCGCGCTCGCCCTCGCGGACGGTGCCGCCGATCGCGGTCAGCAGCTCGATGAGCCCGATGAGCGCGAGGACGGCGATCAGGCCCACGACGACGCCGCGCAGCGGCGAGAGCCCGTCGGCGGGGTTCGGCACGGCGTGCACGTCCAGGCGCCCCTGCCCGGCATCGGCCAGCCGGCCGGCGACCTCGGCCGGGTCCGCGCCGGGGCGCAGCCGCAGTTCGTAGAGGGTGGGGCCGAGGCCGGGGTCGTTCTCGCGCAGGGTGTCGAGGGAGGTGGAGATGACGCGGCCGGCGTTCTCCGGTTCGATGCTGCGGCCCACGATGTGCAGGATCTGCGGCTGGTCGCCCACGGTCATCCGCACCCAGTCGCCGACCCGCGCGTTCAGCAGATCCAGCAGTCCCTGACCGGCGACCGCCTCGTCGCGGCCCTGGGCGGCGCGGCCCTCGGCCAGCGCGTAGGGGTAGGGGTCCGCGTGGGTGCCGAGGCCCCGCAGGGCGATCGTGGCCGTCTGACCGGGGACCAGGGCGGCCACCTCGACGCCCGGGTAGGCGGCGGCGACCTGCGGATCGTGTTCCAGCAGGGTGCGGGCGTCACCGTCGGCCAGGCCGGCGTCGGCGTGGACGGTCAGCGCGGTCGGCAGGCCGATCTGCTCGGGCCGGCTGTCGAAGCGGTCGATGGTCGTCCACGCGCTCATCGCCACCACGATCAGCAGCAGCGGCAGCGCCAGCCGCGCGACCGTGGCCAGCGACCGCGGGCGCCGCGCGAACGCCCGGTGCCAGCCCAGTACCAGCGCGGGCGGCAGCCGCAGTCCGAGCGCCTGCCGGGCCGCGCCCGAGAGCCGCCCGCCCAGCGGAGCCGCACGCCGTGGCACCGGCACCGGCGGCACCCGCCCCGCCCGCCACGCCGCGAGGCCCGTGGTCGCGCCGATGAACAGCACCGCGCCCACCGGCACCGCGAACAGCGCCACCGTATGCCCGGGCAGCCCCTGCCACACCCCGACCGCGTCCCCGAGCCGCCCCGGTATACGGCTGCCCAGGGCCTGGATGACGGTCGCGGCGGCCAGGGCGCCCAGCAGCGCGAAGGCGAGGTGCTGGAGCAGGAAGACGCGGACCACCTGGGCCGGGGTGAAACCGATCGCCTTCAGCACCGATATGTCCCGCAGATGGCCCCGGATCCGGGTGCCGATCGCCCCGTGCACGGCGAGCCCGGCGGCGACCAGCGCGCCCAGCCCGAACAGCCCCAGCACCTGCCCGAGCAGCCGGTTGTCGCCCTGCGCCTCGGCGCGGGCCTGCTTCCAGGTGGAGACCTCGCTGACCGCGCCGGCGCCCAGCACCGTCACGGCGCGCTGGACGGCGTAGTCCGTGTCGTCGGGGTCGGTCAGGCGCAGCCCGATCACCTGGCCACCCGGGTTGCGCACGGCCGGCGGCGGTGCCCAGACGAGGCCCGCCTGCTCGCCCGCCCGGTAGCGCGGCTCGGCGCTGTCGGCGATGCCGAGGACGGTCAGCGTCCGGCCGGTGCCGGGCAGGGTGAGGGTGTCACCGGGGGCGGCCAGCAGGGCGCGGGCCAGCCGGCTCTCCAGGACCACGCCGTCGGGGTTCGCCGGGTCCAGCCAGTGGCCGGAGGCCAGCAGCGGCCGGCCGACGGCGGGACGCTCGGGTGTGCCGCGCAGCTCCACGGAGGCCCGGGCGCCGCGGGAGGCGAGCGTGGTGGACGCGGTGGGGTACGGGCCCGCGACGGATTCGACGCCGTCGAGGCCGGACAGCTTCGCGGAGTCGGCCGCGGCACCGGTGTGCAGCCAGACGTGGGCGCCGCGCGCCTGGGTGAAGACGCGCTGCCAGGGGTTGGTGGCGTAGCCGAAGAGGGCTGTGGCCAGCAGCAGCGAGACGACGATCCCGGCCGTCGCGAGGACGAGGAACAGCGCCTCGCCGCGGTGCGTGCGCAGATCGGAGTGCGCCCAGCGCAGGGTGGCTCGCACGGGCCTCAGTCCCTCGGCCCGGAATCAGGGAAGTGCTCGTACGCCCGCATCTCAGTCCCTGAGCTCCAGCTCCAGCACACCGGAGGTGCCGGCGCGGCGCGGCGGCGGGCCGCCGTCCAGCTCGGCGTCGTCGGCTATGCGGCCGTCGAAGAAGCTGATCACCCGGTCCGCGGCGCTGGCCAGCCGGGCGTCATGCGTGACCAGCACGATCGTCTGGCCCCGCTGGTGGAACCGGGACAGCAGCCGCATCACCTCGCGGGTGCCCTTGCTGTCCAGGCTGCCCGCGGGTTCGTCGGCCAGCAGCAGCGGCGGCCGGTTCACCAGGGCCCGGGCCAGCGCGACCCGCTGCTGCTCACCGCCGGACAGCTCGCCCGGCATGCTGCGCTCCTTGCCCGTGAGACCGAGCTCGCCCAGCAGCTCCGTCCGCTCGGCGCGGGCCCGCTTGGGCGGGACGCCGGCCAGCAGGGCGGGAAGCTCGACGTTGTCGGCGACGGACAGATTGGAGACGAGGTTGAAGAACTGGAAGACGATCCCGATGCGCTTCCTGCGCTCGACCGACCAGCGGGCCTCGCTCCACCGGTCCGCGCACTCGCCGTCCAGCCAGATGCCACCGCTGTCCGGCCGCTGCAACCCGCCCAGCAGATGCAGCAGGGTCGACTTGCCGGCACCGGACGGACCGGTGACGGCCACGAACTCCCCGCGCCGGACGGAGAGATCCACACCGCGCACGGCATGCGCCGGAGCGCCCTCGCCGTAATGCGTCTTGACCAGGGCCTCGGCACGCAGCACCGGACGCTCGTCGGCCTTCCCGGCACCGTCGGCGCGCAGCCCAGGAGCGGAATCGTCGCTCACTCCAGCTCCTCCAGCTCTTCCTGGCACCGCTCCAGCCAGTCGAGGTCGGCCTGAAGGTGCAGCATCGCGCCCTCGATCAGCAGATGGGCGATGCGGTTGTCCCGGTCTTCGGCGGCGGCCAGCTTCGACAGTTGACGCATGGTGTTCAGGTACTGACGCCGCTGTTTGTTGATGAGGGCGATCTGGTCGGCGAGACCGGTCTGCGGGGCGACGGCGAGTTTCATGAAGAACTCGTCCCGCACGCGCGGCTCGTCCTCGGTCTCCTCGAACCAGGCGCGCAGCGCCTCACGCCCGGCGTCGGTGAGGTGGTAGACCTTCTTGTTGGGCCGGCTCGACTGCTCGACGTCCTCGCCCTCTATCAGTCCCGATTTCTCGAGACGGCCGAGGGTCACATAGATCTGGCCGACGTTCGGCTGAGGGTACGCGGAGCCCAGCAGTACCTCAAGGTCCTGCTTCAGCTCGTATCCGTGCGCCGGGCCGCGCGCCAGCAGGGCCAGGAGGGGCAGCCGCACTCGTGCTCTCCTCCCGCTCCCGAGTTAATGTGCCGCAGGCCCTAGTATCGCGCATACCTAACAGGTATACATGGCCTCTGTTCCCGGGCAAAGACGCCCGTTGTCAGGTGTACAGGGAGGAACCTATGCGGTGGATCCACGCCGCGGGTAGGGGCCTTCTCGTCCTCGTCGTGATCCTGACCGGCTACGTCGCCTCCGGCGCCCGTGCCGGAGAGGGTCCCGCGGGGGGCAGGGGGCCGATGACCCTCGCCACCGCAGGAGACCTCACCGGCTATCTCGGCTCCGTGCTGGAGGGCTGGAACCGCGCTCACCCCGGCGAGAAGGTCACCCTCGTCGAGCTGCCCGACTCCGCCGACGAGACCCACGCGCAGATGACCACCGATCTGCGCGGCGGCGACCGCAGCCGCTTCGACATCCTCAACATCGACGTCAGCTGGACCTCGGAGTTCGCGGCGCACGGCTGGATCCGCCCGCTCGCGCGCGACCGCTTCCCGCTGGACACCTTCCTGCCACCGGTCGTGGACACGGCGACCTACGACGGACAGCTGTACGCGGTCCCGTACGTCACCAACGCCGGCCTGCTCCTGTACCGCAAGGACGTCCTCGCCAAGGAGGGCCTGGCACCGCCGCGCACCTGGGCCGAACTGGAGAACCAGGCCAAGACCGTCGCGCCGAGGTACGGCCTGGACGGCTACGCGGGCCAGTTCCTGCCGTACGAGGGCCTCACCGTCAACGCCGCCGAGGCCGTCTACTCGGCGGGCGGCTCGATCCTCGGCGACGAGGGCGAGCGCGTCACCGTGAACTCGATGGCGGCCCGTGACGGCATCGACTTCCTCGCCCGTGGCGTGCGCGAGGGCTGGATCCCGAGACAGGCCCTCGCCTACAAGGAGGAGGAATCCAAGCAGGCCTTCCAGGACGGGCGCCTGCTCTTCCTCCGCAACTGGCCGTACGCCTACGTCGGCGCCTCGGCCAAGGGGTCGCCGGTCGCCGGGAAGATCGGCGCCGTGCCGCTGCCGGGGCCGGACGGACCCGGGACCAGCGTGCTCGGCGGCTCCAACCTGGCCGTCAGCAGCCATGCCCGCCACCCCGACTCGGCCGCGCGGCTGCTCGCGTATCTGACCAGCGAGCGCGTGCAGCGGCAGGTCCTCACCCGCGGCGCCCTGCCGCCCGTGCGGGCCGACCTGTACGAGGATCCGGCGCTGGTGCGGGAGTTCCCTTATCTGCCGACCCTGCGCGAGAGCGTGCGCACGGCCGCGCCGCGCCCCAAGAGCCCGCGCTACGACCAGGTGAGCCTGGTGGTCCAGGCGGTCGTGCGCGACGCGATGACCGGACGAGAGACGCCCGAGGCCGCGGTGCGCAGGCTGGCGCGCGAGCTGGACGCTGTCGCGCGCTGAGCAGTCGATCCCTCCTCCCGTAGTTACTTGTTAGGTAACGGCAGCGTCTCATCCCTTCTCGTGGTGCCCGATTATGCCCCGGTTTGCCAGGTCAACTGTTCGGTAGCTTGCGTCCAGTTCATTGACACCCTCCGGAAACGGATACTTAACATGCATGCATGCTGAGTAAGTACCACTGGTGGCGTGACGCGGTGATCTACCAGGTCTACGTCCGCAGCTTCCTCGACAGCACCGGCGACGGTGTCGGCGACCTCGCGGGGGTCCGGGCGGGGCTGCCGTACCTCAAGAAGCTCGGGGTCGACGGGATCTGGCTGAGCCCCTTCTATCCCTCCCCGCAAGCCGACCACGGCTACGACGTGGCCGACTACTGCGACGTCGACCCGCTCTTCGGCGACCTCGCCGAGTTCGACCTGCTGGTCGCCGCGGCCCGGCGGCTCGGGATCAAGGTGCTGCTCGACATCGTCCCCAACCACTGCTCCAGCGAGCACCGTTGGTTCGAGGAGGCGCTGACCGCCGAGCCCGCAAGCGCGGCCCGTGCCCGCTTCCACTTCGCCGACGGCCGGGGCGCCGACGGCGGTGAGCCGCCCAACAACTGGCACGCGATGTTCGGCGGCCCGGCCTGGAGCCGGGTGACCGAGGCGGACGGACAGGCCGGCCAGTGGTACCTGCACATGTTCACGCCCGAGCAGCCCGACTGGAACTGGCGCAACCCGGAGGTCGGCGCCGAGTTCGACCGGGTCCTGCGGTTCTGGCTCGACCGGGGCGTCGACGGCTTCCGCATCGACGTCGCCGCCGGCCTGTACAAGCACCCGGAACTGCCCGACTCCGACGACCCGGAGGCCGACGCCCGCACCCGCGACTCGGTCAACCCGCTCGCCTGGAACCAGCCCGAGGTGCACGCGGTGTGGCGCCAGTGGCGCTCCATATGCGAGGAGTACACCGCCCGCGACGGCCGCGAGCGCCTCCTCGTCGGCGAGGTCTCCGTGCCGACGGCCCGCGAGCACGCCCTGTACGTCCGCTCCGACGAGCTCCACCAGGCGTTCTTCTTCGACCTGCTCAGCGCCCCCTGGGAGGCCGACGCCTTCCGCAAGGTCATCTCCGAGGCTATGCAAGACATCGCCGGCACGGGCTCCACGGTCACCTGGGTCCTCAACAACCACGACCAGGTCCGCACCGTCACCCGCTACGGCGAACCCGCCACCGAGGGCAGCGGCCTCGGCGCCGCCCGCGCCCGCGCCGCCGCGCTGCTGATGCTGGCGCTGCCCGGAGCCGCGTACATCTACCAGGGCGAGGAACTGGGGCTGCCCGAGGTCGTCGACCTGCCCGACGACGTGCTCACCGACCCGATCTTCCGCCGCACTGGAAGCCGGGCGCGGATCCGCGACGGCTGCCGGGTGCCGCTGCCGTGGTCGGGGCAGGCCTCGCCGTTCGGCTTCACCTCCGGCGCCGAGGGCGCCAAGCCGTGGCTGCCGCAGCCGGAGTACTTCGCCGAGTACGCCACCGACCGCGCCCTCGCCGACACCCGCTCCTTCTGGCACCTGTACCGCGACGGCCTCCAACTGCGCGCCGGGCTCCCGCAGTTGGGCGAGGGTTCGCTGCGCTGGCTGGACAGCCCGCCCGGGGTGCTGGCCTTCGAACGCGGTGACGGCGTGGTCTGCGCCGTCAACTTCGGCACGGCGCCCACCCCCGCGCCCGTCTCCGGCACCCCCCTGCTGTCCAGCGGTCCCTGCCCGGCCGGGGTGCTGCCCGGCTCCACCGCCGCCTGGTGGACCAGCGACCGCTGACTTTCCCGACCTCCGTCAACTCCCCATCCCCGAAGGGACATCAACGATGATGCGACGACGTACCACCCTGCTCACCGGCTGCACCGCACTCGTCCTGGCACTCGGCGCGACCGCCTGCGGCGGCGGGCCCGTCTCCGCCGGCGGCGGCGACAAGGCGCTCGACGGCCAGACGGTCACCGTGGCCGGTGTCTGGTCCGGCAGCGAGCAGAAGAACTTCCAGAAGGTGCTGGACGCCTTCACCGAGAAGACCGGCGCCAAGACCCAGTTCACCTCCACCGGCGACAACGTCTCCACCGTCGTCGGCAGCAAGATCGAGGGCGGCAACGCCCCCGACGTGGTGATGGTCCCGCAGGTCGGCGTCCTGAAGCAGTTCGCGCAGAACGGCTGGCTCAAGCCGCTGTCGCCCGCCGCCCAGAAGTCCGTCGACACCAACTTCGCGCCCGTGTGGAAGACCTACGGCAGCGTCGACGACACCCTCTACGGCCTCTACTTCAAGGCAGCCCACAAGTCGACCGTCTGGTACAGCCCCGACGCCCTGGCGCAGGCCGGCGTCGAGGCGCCGAAGACGTACGACGAGATGCTGAAGGCCGGCGGGACCGTCTCCGACTCCGGCCTGGCCGCCTTCTCGGTCGCCGGACAGGACGGCTGGACCCTCACCGACTGGTTCGAGAACGTCTACCTCTCCCAGGCCGGACCGGAGAAGTACGACGCGCTCGCCGCGCACGAGCTGAAGTGGACCGACGCGTCCGTGGTCGAGGCGCTCACCACCCTCGGCAAGCTGTTCAAGGACAAGCAGCTGATAGCGGGCGGCCAGAAGGGCGCCCTCAACACCGACTTCCCGGGCTCGGTGGAGAAGGTGTTCGGGCCGAAGCCCGAGGCGGGCATGGTCTACGAGGGCGACTTCGTCGCGGGCGTCGCCAAGGACCAGTTCGGCAAGAAGATCGGCGAGGACGCGAACTTCTTCCCCTTCCCGGCCGTCGGCGGCGGCAAGGCCCCCGTGGTCAGCGGCGGTGACGCGGCCGTCGTCCTGAAGGACGGCAAGAACCAGAAGGCCGGGATGGCACTCCTGGAGTACCTGGCGACGCCGGAGGCCGCGGCGGTGTGGGCGGAGGCCGGCGGCTTCCTCTCCCCGAACAAGAACGTCGACCTCGCCTCGTACGGCGACGACGTCACCCGCGCGACCGCCAAGTCCCTCGTCTCCGCGGGCGACTCGGTCCGCTTCGACATGTCCGACCAGGCGCCGGCGGCGTTCGGCGGCACCAAGGGCGCGGGCGAGTGGAAGCTGCTGCAGGACTTCCTGCGCGACCCGTCCGACCCGAAGGGGACCGCGGCGAAGCTGGAAGCCGCGGCGGCCAAGGCGTACCAGGGCCAGGGCTGACCCGACATGACCGCCACTCTCGTCAAGGAGGCGAGCCGGGGGGCCGCCGCGAGCCCGGGCAGGGAACGTGCCCGGCGTTCGCGGCGGCGCGCACGGATCGTCGCCCTCCTCTTCGTCTTCCCCGCGCTGCTCCTGCTGGGCGCGCTGGTCGTCTACCCCGTGCTGTTCTCCGTCGGGCGCAGCTTCTTCGACGCCTCCGGCACCCGCTTCGTCGGCGGCGAGAACTACACGGAGATGTTCCGCGACCCGGCCACCCTCAAGGCCATCCGCAACACCACGATCTGGGTCGTGGTGGCCCCGGCCCTGCTCACCGGACTCGGTCTGATCCTGGCCGTGCTGGTGGAGAAGGTCCGCTGGGCGACCGCGTTCAAGCTGCTGCTGTTCATGCCGATGGCCGTGTCCTTCCTCGCGGCCGGCATCATCTTCCGCCTCACCTACGACGAGGACCCCGACAAGGGCGTGCTGAACGCCGCCGCCGTCTCCGTGCACGACGCCTTCCAGGGCACGTCGACCTATCCGACGGCCCGGGCGCGCGACGGGCAGGGACTGACGAAGGACCCGGACGGCTCGTACCGCACCAGCACGAGCGTGTCCCCGGGTGACGCACTCGCCCTCGGCCTGGTCGGTGTCCTCCCCGACGACCTGCCCGGCGGCACCGAACCGGCGTTCACGGCGGCGGGGCAGCAGGCGGGACCCGGTGAGCTGCGCGGTGTCGTGTACCTCGACTTCACGCCCGGCGGGGGAGGCGAGCAGGGCAAGGTCGACCGGCGCGAGAACGGGCTCCCGGAGATGACGGTCGAGGCGTCGCGCGCAGGGAAGACCGTCGCCACCGCGACCACCGCCTCCGACGGCTCCTTCCGCTTCGAGGGGCTGGACGACGGCTCGTACACGGTGAAGCTGCCGGCGTCGAACTTCGCCGCCCCGTACGAGGGCATCTCCTGGCTCGGACCCACGCTCGTCACGCCGGCGATCATCGGGGCCTACCTGTGGATCTGGACCGGTTTCGCGATGGTCCTCATCGGCGCGGGCCTGTCGACGCTGCCCCGGGACGCGCTGGAGGCGGCGCGGATGGACGGCGCGAACGAGTGGCAGATCTTCCGTCGGATCACGGTGCCGCTGCTGGCCCCGGTCCTCACGGTCGTCTTCGTCACCCTCGTCATCAACGTGATGAAGGTGTTCGACCTCGTCTACATCATCGCGCCCGGTCCGGTGCAGGAGGACGCGACCGTGCTCGCGACCCAGATGTGGCTGGTGTCGTTCGGCGGCGGCAACAACCAGGGCCTGGGCAGCGCACTGGGCGTCCTGCTTCTGCTGCTGGTCGTCCCGGCGATGGTCTTCAACGTCCGCCGCTTCCGAAGGAGTCAGCGATGAACGCGGTCAGGCGGGGCCTGGGCAACTCACTGGTCCAGGCGTTCCTCGTGGTGATCGGGCTGGTGTGGCTGACGCCGCTGGCCGGGTTGTTCCTGTCCTCCCTGCGGTCCGCCGAGGAGACGGCGAGCGGCGGCTGGTGGACGGTGTTCACCAGCCCCGGCCAGCTGTCCTTCGACAACTACTCGGCGCTGCTGGGCAACGCCGGGATCAGCCAGGCGTTCTGGAACACCGTGCTGATCTCGGTGCCGGCGACCCTGCTCGTGGTCGTCCTCGCGGCCCTCGCCGGATACGCCTTCGCCTGGCTGGACTTCCCCGGCCGCGAGGCGCTCTTCCTGGTCGTGGTGGCGCTGCTCGTGGTGCCCGTGCAGATCGGACTGCTCCCGGTCGCCAAACTCTTCGGCCAGCTGGGGCTGTTCGGCACGATTCCCGGCGTCGTCCTCTTCCACGTGGCCTACGGACTGCCGTTCGCGGTGTTCCTGCTGCGGAACTACTTCGCCGAGATGCCGAAGGAGATGCTGGAGGCCGCGCGGATGGACGGCGGCAGCGAGTGGCGGATCTTCACCCGCCTGGTGCTGCCCGTCGGACGCCCGGCGATCGCCTCGCTGGCCATCTTCCAGTTCCTGTGGGTGTGGAACGACATGCTGGTGGCCCTGCTCTTCGCCGACAGCTCCGCACAGCCGCTGACCGTGGAACTCCAGTCCCAGATACGGCAGTTCGGCAGCAACATCGACGTGCTCGCGCCCGGCGCGTTCGTGTCCCTGGTGGTGCCCGTCGTGGTGTTCTTCGCCTTCCAGCGGCACTTCGTGCAGGGCGTGATGGCGGGGTCGGTGAAGTAGCCCACGCGTTCGGGCCCCCGCCTCCTGACGAAGCGGGGGCCCGAAGAGGCGTCTACGCGGACGCCGGTGGATACAGCGACCGCGGCAGCTGTGACGCCGCCGCCGCGTCCAGGAGCCACAGGGTCCTGGCCCGGCCGCGCGCGCCCGCCGCCGGGGCCTGGATCTCGCCCGCGCCCGACAGCGCGATCGCCGCGGCCTGGGCCTTGTCCTCGCCCGCCGCCAGCAGCCACACCTCACGCGCCGCCCGGATCGCGGGGAGCGTCAGGGTGACCCGGGTCGGCGGGGGCTTCGGCGCGCCGTGCACCCCGACGACCGTGCGCTGGGTCTCCCGTACCGCGGGCAGTTCCGGGAACAGGGAGGCGACGTGGGTGTCCGGGCCCACGCCCAGCATCAGGACGTCGAACGTGGGGACCGCCCCGTGGTTCTCCGGGCCGGCCGCCCGGGCCAGTTCCTCCGCGTACGCCGAGGCCGCGGCCTCCACGTCCGAGCCGAACGGGCCGTCCGAGGCAGGCATGGCGTGCACCCGCTTCGGATCCAGCGGCACCGCGTCCAGCAGGGCCTCGCGGGCCTGCGTGACATTGCGGTCGGGGTCGCCCTCGGGCAGGAACCGCTCGTCGCCCCACCACAGGTCGAGACGGCCCCAGTCGATCGCGTCCCGCGCCGGCGCGGCGGCCAGCGCGGCCAGCAGACCGTTGCCGTTGCGACCGCCGGTGAGGACCACGGACGCCGAGCCCCGGGAGGCCTGCGCGTCCACGATCTTCGTGATCAGGCGGGCCGCCGCGGCCTGGGCCATCAGCTCCTTGTCGTGGTGCACGACGAGCTGCGGAGTACTCACTTCGCCGCCGCCTTCTTCGCGTCCTGCGCCGTCATTTCCTGCGCCGGCGTTTCTTTCCCGGATGCTTGCGCAGCTGCCTGGGCGGGTGCTCCTGCCGGTTCTCCTTTGGCCGGTGACACCCCCTCGGCCTGCGCCTGCTCCGCCGCCGGCTCCCCGGCCCGGGCCACCGCGGCCTGGGCCAGTGCCACGGCCTGCTCCGCCTTGGCCACGGCCGCCTCCGCGCCCTTGACCGAGACGGCCGGCCCGGAGCTCAGCCGGTCCACGCCGAACCGCAGCGCCGACGCGTAGGTGTCGTCCGGGTCGAGCCGGCGCAGCTCCTCCGCGATCAGCTCGGCCGTCTCGCGCCGCTTCAGCGCCACCGCGCGGTCCGGCTGGCCCTGGATGGAGAGGGTGGCCAGGGAGCCGTCCGCCCGGTCGAGCGTGATCGCGCCGCAGTCGGTGTCCATGCGCACCGCCGTCAGACCGGGGCCCGACGACAGCGACCGCTTCACGGGGACGTCCAGCCGGTCCGCGAGCCACATCGCCAGCAGCTCACAGCTCGGGTTGAACTCCTCGCCCTCCACCTCGACGGTCTTCACCTCGCAGACCACCTGGTCCAGAGCGGCCGCGAGCATCGAACGCCACGGCGTGATCCGGGTCCAGGACAGGTCGGTGTCGCCCGGCGTGTAGGCGTCGGCGCGGGACGACAGCTCCCGCACCGGCTGCTCCGAGGCATAGGTGTCGGTCACCCGGCGCTGGGCCAGCGCCCCCAGCGGGTCGTTGGCCGGGTCGAGCGGCGCGTTCACCGGCCACCAGACCACCACCGGGGCGTCCGGCAGCAGCAGCGGGAGGACGACGGACTGGGCGTGCTCGGACACCTCGCCGTACAGCCGCAGCACCACCGTCTCACCGGTGCCCGCGTCCGCGCCCACCCGTACTTCGGCGTCCAGCCGGGACGTCGTGCGGTCCCGGGGCGAACGCGAGACCCGCTTGATGACCACCAGCGTGCGCGAGGGGTGCTCGCGCGAGGCGTCGCTGGCGGCCTTGAGCGCGTCGTACGCGTTCTCCTCGTCCGTGACGATGACCAGCGTGAGCACCATGCCGACGGCCGGCGTGCCGATGGCCCGCCGCCCCTGCACCAGCGCCTTGTTGATCTTGCTGGCCGTGGTGTCCGTGAGGTCTATCTTCATGGCCGGCGCCAGCTCCGTCCCTCTCGTGCGAGCATTTCGTCCGCCTCGACGGGCCCCCAGGTACCGGACGGGTACTGGGCGGGCTTGCCGTGCGTGTCCCAGTACTGCTCGATCGGGTCGAGGATCTTCCAGGACAGCTCGACCTCCTCGGTGCGCGGGAAGAGGTTGGAGTCACCGAGCAGGACGTCGAGGATCAGTCGCTCGTACGCCTCGGGCGAGGACTCCGTGAAGGACTCGCCGTAGGCGAAGTCCATCGACACGTCCCGGATCTCCATCGAGGTGCCGGGCACCTTGGAGCCGAAGCGGACCGTGACGCCCTCGTCGGGCTGGACGCGGATCACGATCGCGTTCTGGCCCAGCTCCTCGGTGGCCGTCGTGTCGAACGGGGAGTGCGGCGCCCGCTGGAAGACGACCGCGATCTCGGTGACGCGCCGGCCGAGCCGCTTGCCGGTGCGCAGATAGAAGGGGACACCCGCCCAGCGGCGGTTGTCGATCGACAGCTTGACCGCGGCGTAGGTGTCGGTCTTCGACTTGGGGTCGATGCCCTCCTCCTGGAGGTAGCCGACCGCCTTCTCGCCGCCCTGCCAGCCGGCCGCGTACTGCCCGAACACCGTGTCGCGGCCCAGGTCCTTCGGCAGCCGTACGGCGCCGAGCACCTTGGTCTTCTCCGCGGCCAGCGCGTCCGCGTCGAAGGAGGCGGGCTCCTCCATGGCCGTCAGGGCCATCAGCTGCAGCAGGTGGTTCTGGATGACGTCACGGGCGGCGCCGATGCCGTCGTAGTACCCGGCCCGGCCGCCGATGCCGATGTCCTCGGCCATGGTGATCTGTACATGGTCCACGAAGGACCGGTTCCAGATCGGCTCGAACATCGTGTTGGCGAACCTGAGCGCCAGGATGTTCTGGACGGTCTCCTTGCCCAGGTAGTGGTCGATGCGGAAGACCTGGTCCGGGGCGAAGACCTCGTGCACGACCTTGTTGAGCTCCTCGGCGGAGGCCAGGTCGTGTCCGAACGGCTTCTCGATGACCGCACGGCGCCAGGAGCCGGACGACTGGTCGGCGAGGCCGTGCTTCTTCAGCTGCTGGATGACCACCGGGAAGGAGCGCGGCGGCACCGAGAGGTAGAAGGCGAAGTTGCCGCCCGTGCCCTGTGCCTTGTCCAGCTCCTCGATGGTGCCGCGCAGCCGCTCGAAGGCCTCGTCGTCGTCGAAGGTGCCCT
The DNA here is from genome assembly GCF_043195415.1 of Streptomyces sp. Y7. Lineage (NCBI taxonomy): Bacteria > Bacillati > Actinomycetota > Actinomycetes > Kitasatosporales > Streptomycetaceae > Streptomyces > Streptomyces sp. Y7. The sequence goes on along the minus strand of NZ_JBIDDQ010000020.1, from coordinate 131,225 downwards.
GCACGAAGCGCATCCCCTGGATGAGCTGCTGCCAGACCTCCTCGCGGAAGGGCGTGCGGGCGTGTGCCTTGACCGCGTCGTGGACCTCCTGCGCGAAGTCCTCGTTCGCCCACTCGCGGCGGGCAAAACCGACCAGCGAGAAGCCTGGCGGCAGCAGACCCCGGTTGGCGAGGTCGTACACGGCAGGCATGAGCTTTTTCCGTGACAAATCGCCCGTAACGCCGAAGATCACCAGGCCCGACGGCCCCGCGATACGCGGGAGCCGTCGGTCGGCGGCGTCACGAAGCGGGTTCGCTTCAGTGACGGTAAAGGGTGGCAAAGGGATCAGCCCTCCGAGGGGGCGAGGCGCTCCAGCTCCGCCTCGGTCGACTTGAGCAGGTCGTTCCAGGACGCCTCGAACTTCTCGACGCCCTCGTCCTCCAGCAGCTGCACCACGTCGTCGTACGAGATGCCGAGACGCTCGACGGCGTCCAGGTCCGCACGGGCCTGCTCGTAGGTGCCGGCGACGGTGTTGCCGGTGATCTCGCCCTTCTCCTCCGTGGCCTGCAGGGTGGCCTCGGGCATGGTGTTGACCGTGTTCGGGGCGACCAGGTCGTCGACGTAGAGGGTCGGCTTGTAGGCCGGGTCCTTCACGCCGGTCGACGCCCACAGCGGACGCTGCTTGTTGGCGCCCGCGTTCTCCAGCGCGCTCCAGCGGTCCGAGGAGAAGACCTCCTCGTACGCCTGGTAGGCGAGCCGGGCGTTGGCGACGGCGGCCTTGCCGCGCGCGGCCTTGGCCTCGTCGGTGCCGAGCGCGTCCAGCCGCTTGTCGATCTCGGTGTCCACCCGGGACACGAAGAAGGACGCCACCGAACGGATGAGCGACAGGTCGAGGCCGCGCTCCTTGGCCTTCTCCAGACCGGCCAGGTAGGCGTCCATGACCTCGCGGTAGCGCTCCAGCGAGAAGATCAGCGTGACATTGACGCTGATGCCGAGGCCGATGACCTCGGTGATCGCCGGGAGGCCCGCCTTGGTGGCCGGGATCTTGATCAGGGTGTTCGGACGGTCGACCAGCCAGGCCAGCTGCTTGGCCTCGGCGACGGTCGCGCGGGTGTGGTGCGCGAGCCGCGGGTCGACCTCGATGGAGACCCGGCCGTCCTGGCCGCCGGTGGCGTCGAAGACCGGGCGCAGGATGTCGGCGGCGTCGCGGACGTCCGCCGTGGTGATCATGCGGATCGCCTCTTCGACGGTGACCTTGCGGGCGGCGAGGTCGGCGACCTGCTGCTCGTAGCCGTCACCCCCGCTGATCGCCTTCTGGAAGATCGACGGGTTGGTCGTGACACCCACGACGTGCTGCTGGTCGATCAGCTCGGCGAGGTTGCCGGACGTGATGCGCTGGCGCGACAGGTCGTCCAGCCAGATCGCGACGCCCTCCTCGGAGAGGCGCTTCAGTGCGTCTGTCATGGAAAATCAAACTCCTACGTCTCGTATGTGAGCGTCAGCGCTGGGCCGCGGCGAGGGATTCCCGCGCGACGGCCGCCACGTTCTCGGCAGTGAAGCCGTACTCCCGGAAAAGGACCTTGCCGTCGGCCGAAGCACCGAAGTGCTCCAGGGAAACGATGCGGCCCGCGTCCCCGACGTACTTGTGCCAGGTCAGACCGATACCGGCCTCGACCGCCACACGCGCCTTGACGGCCGGCGGCAGGATGCTGTCCCGGTACCCCTGGTCCTGCTCCTCGAACCACTCCACCGAGGGCATGGACACGACTCGCGTCGGCACGCCGTCGGCCTGCAGCTGCTCGCGCGCCTCGACGGCCACGTGCACCTCGGAACCGGTCGCGATCAGGATGACCTGCGGCTCACCGCCCTCGGCCTCGAACAGCACGTAACCGCCACGCGCGGTGTCCTCGTTGGCCTCGTACACCGGTACGCCCTGACGGGTCAGTGCGAGCCCGTGCGGGGCGCCCTTGCCGAACTCCTTCGTGTAGCGCTTGAGGATCTCGCGCCAGGCGATCGCGGTCTCGTTGGCGTCCGCCGGGCGGACCACGTTGAGACCGGGGATGGCGCGCAGGGACGCCAGGTGCTCGACCGGCTGGTGCGTGGGGCCGTCCTCGCCCAGGCCGATGGAGTCGTGCGTCCAGACGTACGTCACCGGCAGGTGCATCAGCGCCGACAGCCGGACGGCGTTGCGCATGTAGTCGGAGAAGACGAGGAACGTACCGCCGTAGACACGGGTGTTGCCGTGCAGGGTGATGCCGTTCATCTCCGCGGCCATGGAGTGCTCGCGGATGCCGAAGTGGATCGTGCGGCCGTACGGGTCGGCCTCCGGCAGCGGGTTGTCCGCCGGCAGGAAGGACGACGTCTTGTCGATCGTCGTGTTGTTGGAGCCGGCCAGGTCGGCCGAGCCGCCCCACAGCTCCGGGACGACCGCGCCGAGAGCCTGGAGCACCTTGCCGGACGCGGCGCGGGTGGCGACGCCCTTGCCGGGCTCGAAGACCGGGAGCTTCTCCTCCCAGCCGGTGGGCAGCTCGCCCGCGGCGATGCGGTCGAACTCGGCGGCGCGCTCGGGGTTGTTGTCCCGCCACTGCTGGAAGGACTTCTCCCACACGGCACGGGCCGCCTGGCCGCGCTCCAGGGCACCCCGGGTGTGGGCGATGACCTCGTCGGCGACCTCGAAGGACTGCTCCGGGTCGAAGCCGAGGACGCGCTTGGTGGCCGCCACCTCCTCGTCGCCGAGCGCCGAGCCGTGCGCGGCCTCGGTGTTCTGCGCGTTCGGGGCCGGCCAGGCGATGATCGAGCGCATCGCGATGAACGACGGCTTGTCCGTCACCTGCTTCGCGGCTTCGATCGCGTCGTAGAGGGCGTGCGGGTCCAGGTCGCCGTCCGGCTTCGGGGCGACGCGCTGGACGTGCCAGCCGTACGCCTCGTACCGCTTGACGGTGTCCTCGGAGACGGCCGTCTCGGTGTCGCCCTCGATCGAGATGTGGTTGTCGTCCCACAGCAGGATCAGGTTGCCGAGCTGCTGGTGGCCGGCCATCGAGGACGCCTCGGCGGAGATGCCCTCCTGGAGGCAGCCGTCACCGGCGATGCAGTAGATGAAGTGGTCGAAGGGGGAGGTGCCCTCGGCGGCCTCCGGGTCGAACAGACCGCGCTCGTAGCGAGCGGCCATCGCCATGCCGACCGCGTTGGCGACACCCTGGCCCAGCGGGCCGGTCGTCGTCTCGACGCCCGTGGTGTGGCCGTACTCCGGGTGGCCCGGGGTCTTCGAACCCCACGTCCGGAACGCCTTCAGGTCGTCCAGCTCCAGACCGAAGCCGGCCAGGTACAGCTGGGTGTAGAGGGTCAGGGACGAGTGGCCCGCGGACAGCACGAAGCGGTCGCGACCGACCCACTCGGCGTCCGCGGGGTCGTGCCGCATCACCTTCTGGAAGAGGGTGTAGGCGGCGGGTGCCAGGCTCATCGCCGTACCCGGATGGCCGTTTCCGACCTTCTGTACGGCGTCGGCGGCCAGGACGCGGGCGGTGTCGACGGCCCGCTGGTCCAGCTCGGTCCACTCGAGGTCTGTGGTGGTCGGCTTGGTGCTCACCCTGGGTCAGGGCTCCTCTCCACATGTCGGTTGCCGGTGTCACGGGCACACAGCCCACCGGCTGCCGGCGTACTCGGCGTCGGCCGGCCGTTGTCGAGCCTACCCCCGGAAGTACGTGCGTTTTTTCGACTCATTCCAGACTGCCGGGAGTCGTCGGGATGTGCCTCCCGACTGGGACGTTCCGCATTCGGCAAGTGAATACGGAGCCGCTCATCCGGGTGCTCAATCGAGCTTCGGCGCGCCCTTCGGACGGCCCCCTCCAACACGACCCCACCCCCGCGAATGTCCGGGTCTGGGCAACGTCTACAGTGGCGTGGTACGCGCGAGCCTTTACCGGGACTTCACACGGGGAGGCTTGCTGGGATGTCTCTGTCAGGGGTGTGCGTGACGGCCGTTGAATCCCGTCCAGCGGGGATTATCGGGACGAGCCAGAGCCCGAGCCGGCGGCCGATCGGGGCCCGGGTCAAGGGGTTCGTGGCGCTGACCAAGCCGCGGATCATCGAGCTGCTGCTCATCACCACGGTTCCGGTGATGTTCCTGGCCGAGCAGGGTGTGCCCGACCTCGGTCTGGTGCTGCTCACCTGCGTCGGCGGCTACCTGTCCGCGGGCGGCGCCAACGCGCTGAACATGTACATCGACCGTGACATCGACGCGCTCATGGACCGCACGTCGCAGCGACCGCTGGTCACCGGGCTGGTCAGCCCGCGCGAGTGCCTGGCCTTCGGTATCACCCTCGCGGTCGTCTCCACCCTGCTGTTCGGCCTGACCGTCAACTGGCTGAGCGCCTGGCTGTCCCTCGGCGCGCTCCTCTTCTACGTCGTCGTCTACACGATGATCCTCAAGCGCCGTACGTCGCAGAACATCGTGTGGGGCGGCATCGCGGGCTGCATGCCCGTCCTGATCGGCTGGTCCGCGGTCACGAACTCGCTGTCCTGGGCCCCGCTCATCCTCTTCCTGGTGATCTTCTTCTGGACGCCGCCGCACTACTGGCCGCTGTCCATGAAGGTGAAGGACGACTACGCGCGCGTGGGCGTCCCCATGCTTCCCGTCATCGCCTCGAACAAGGTCGTCGCCCAGCAGATCGTCATCTACAGCTGGGTGATGGTGGCGGTGTCGCTGCTGTTGACGCCGCTCGGCTACACGGGCTGGTTCTACACCGCGGTCGCGCTGGTCGCGGGCGGCTGGTGGCTGTGGGAGGCGCACGCCCTGCAGAACCGCGCGAAGGCGGAGGTGACGGGCGGCAAGCTCAAGGAGATGCGCCTGTTCCACTGGTCCATCACCTATGTCTCGCTGCTCTTCGTCGCGGTCGCGGTGGACCCCTTCCTGCGCTGACGCACGTCACAGTGCCCTGCCCTCGCCAGCTGATCTACTCGTGAGTAGCATCCTGGCCATGGCAGACACGCAGCAGGTTGACCAGAAGGCCGAGCGCAGGGTGGCCAAGCTGGCCAGGCAGATCAGCTCCTTCGCGAAGTCCCACGGCGGCGCCGAGGGCCAGGTGGCCTACATCGGCGAGCGGGGCGCGCGGATCGTGCTCGTGGGCGAGGACGGCGGCTGGGGAGACCTGGTGGCGCCCTCGTACGAGATCGCCGAGAAGGCGGTCGAGAAGGCCGGGATCACCCGCCACGAGTCCTTCGACGGCGAGTTCGCGGCCAAGGTCACGACGGGCCCGTACGAGTGGAAGAGGATGGCCGGCATCCAGATCGGCGGCTGAGGAACCCCTTTTCCGGAGTCACCCGCCTCTTCCGCAACACCAAGTCACCGGTTCACCCGTTAGGACCTGTAGCAAGCGCGGTCCACCCACGGGGAGCCCGGATGATCGACACGCCGTCCCTCGTGGACCAGTACTGCCACGGCGTACTGCGCACCGAGCTGGGCCTCGGCACCTTCGAGGCCCAGCTGGCCCGCACCGAGGGCCCGCCGGCGCCCGGGACCACTCTCTTCGACACCCAGACGGGCTTCGCCGTACGACGCTGGTGTCCGCCGCTCCTGGGCCTGGAACCGCACTGCCCACCCGCCCGCTATCTGGCCCGGCGTCGTGAACTCGGCGTACTGGAAGCGGGCCGGCGTCTGCTGCGGGGCAGCGGCATCACCACCTATCTGGTCGACACCGGACTGCCGGGCGACCTCACCGGCCCGCCCGAGATGGCGTCCGCCGCCTCCGCCCGGGCGCACGAGATCGTCCGCCTGGAACTCCTCGCCGAACAGGTCGCCGACACCTCCGGCACCGTCGAGTCGTTCCTGGCCAACCTCGCCGAGTCGGTGCACGGCGCGGCCGTGAACGCGGTGGCCTTCACCTCGGTCGCGGGCGTACGGCACGGTCTCGCGCTCGCCCCCGAACCGCCGGGGCCGGGGGAGGTGCGCGGCGCGGCGGGGCGCTGGCTCGCAGGACGCAGGGTCGGCGGCGAGCTGAGCGACCCCGTGCTGCTGCGGCACCTGCTGTGGATCGCGGTCGCCTCGGGGCTGCCGCTCCAACTGCACGCGGGGCTGGGCGAGCCGGGCCTGCGCATCGACCGCACCGACCCGGTGCTGCTCACCGACTTCGTCCGAGCCACGGCGGGCCTGGGCACCGACCTGGTCCTGCTGCACGGCTATCCGTACCACCGCCACGCCGCCCATCTCGCCGGCGTCTTCCCGCACGTCTACGCCGACTCCGGCGCCGCCCTCGTCCGCACCGGCGCCCGCGCCGCCACGATCCTCGCCGAGATCCTGGAACTCGCCCCCTTCGGCAAGATCCTCTTCTCCAGCGGCGCCCAGGGCCTGCCCGAACTGCACGTGGTGGGCGCCCGGCTCTTCCGCGAGGCTCTCGCCCGGGTGCTCGGCGGCTGGGTCTCCGAGGACGCGTGGTCGCTCGCGGACGCGCAGCGGGTGGCGGGCATGGTGGCGGCGGGCAACGCCAGGCGGGTGTACGGGCTGGACTGAGCGTCCCCGTACGCCCAGGGCGCGGGCCGGGCGGGGGTGCCGTCCGCGGCCTCGGCGGCCGCGGTGACGACGGCTACGCGCGCGTGCCGACCGGCGCCTCGGCAGCCGGTCCCGGGATGCCGATCTCGTCGTGCGGCCGCTCCCGCAGGGCGAGCAGCACCCGCAGGGTCGCGATCCAGACCAGGGCCGAGCCGAGCATGTGCAGGCCGACCAGCAGCTCCGGCAGGTCCGTGAAGTACTGGACGTAGCCGATGACGCCCTGCGCGAGCAGGATCAGGAAGAGGTCGCGGGTGCGGTTCAGGGGGCCCTTCGGGGCGTCGACCGCCTTGAGGACGAACCAGAGCGCGAAGGTCAGGGTGACCACGATCCACGCCAGCACGGCGTGCAGCTTGGTGACGTTCTCCCAGTCGACCGGCATCCGCTCGACCTCACTGGAGTCACCCGCGTGCGGACCCGCGCCGGTGACCACCGTGCCGACCAGGATCAGCAGCGCCGAGGCCACGACCAGCACCCACACCAGCTGCTGGACCGCCTTGCCCGCCAGGGGGCGCGGCGCGCCGTCGCCCTCCCGGGTGCGCTGCCACATCACCGTGGCGACGGCGATGAGCGCGGACGTCGCCACGAAGTGGGCCGCGACCGTGTACGGGTTGAGGCCGACGAGGACGACGATGCCGCCGAGCACGGCGTTGCTCATCACGATCCAGAACTGCGCCCACCCCAGCCGGGTCAGGTCCCGCCGGTACGGCTTCGTGGCCCGCGCGGCGATGATCGCCCAGCCGACCGCGGCGCACAGCACGTACGTCAGCATGCGGTTGCCGAACTCGATGGCGCCGTGCAGGCCCATCTCACTGGTGGCGGTGAGCGAGTCGTCGGTGCACTTGGGCCAGGTCGGGCAGCCGAGCCCGGATCCGGTCAGGCGCACGGCACCGCCGGTGACCACGATGAGCACCGACATCACGAGCGCGGCGAGCGCCGCCCGTCGGACCGTCCTCGGAGTGGGGGTCCAGCGTGCGGCGATGAAGGCGAGCGGGTTGCGCACGGCCGCTACGGCGTCGGCGCGGGTCACGTTTGGCACGCGCCCTATCGTAGGCGGCCGCTTGTGCACGCTTTCACGAGGGTCCGCCCGAGACTCGGTGGCCCTACTCCCAGCGGAAGAACTTCCCCGCGGCCGCCAGCCCGACGACCGCCCACACGGCCAGGATCCCCAGGTCGCCCCACGGCATCCCGGCCCCGTGCTGGAGGACGTCCCGCAGCCCGTCGGAGAGCGCGGAGATGGGCAGCAGACCGAGCACGTCCTGGGCGGCGGCCGGGAACTTCTCCAGCGGCACGATCACCCCGCCGCCGACGAGCAGCAGCAGGAACACCAGGTTGGCGGCGGCCAGCGTGGCCTCGGCCTTGAGCGTGCCGGCCATCAGCAGGCCGAGCCCGGAGAAGGCCGCCGTGCCGAGGACCAGCAGGAGCAGGACGGCCAGCGGGTTGCCGTGCGGCGACCAGCCCAGCGCGAACGCGATCACCGTCAGCAGGACGATCTGCAGCACCTCGGTGACCAGCACCGACACCGTCTTCGCCGTCATCAGGCCCCAGCGCGGCAGAGGCGAGGAGGCCAGCCGCTTCAGCACGCCGTACCGGCGCTCGAAGCCCGTGGCGATGGCCTGTCCCGTGAACGCCGTCGACATCACGGCCAGCGCGAGGATGCCGGGGGCGAGGAAGTCGACGGCCTCGCCGGTGCCCGTGTCGACGATGTCCACCGAGCTGAACAGGACCAGCAGCAGGGTGGGGATCACCACCGTCAGCAGCAGCTGCTCGCCGTTGCGCAGCAGCATCCTCGTCTCCAGGGCCGCCTGCGCCCCGATCATGCGGGGGAGCGGGGCGGCGCCCGGCTTCGGGGTGTACGTACCCGGACCTGTACCGACGGCGGTCACGCGCGCAGCTCCTTACCGGTGAGCTCCAAGAAGACGTCCTCCAGGGTGTGCCGCTCGACCGAGATCCGGTCCGGCATCACCCCGTGCTGTGCGCACCACGACGTCACCGTCGCGAGCAGTTGCGGGTCGACCTTGCCGACGACGCGGTACGAGCCCGGCGTCAGCTCCGCGGCCGTGCAGTCGGCGGGCAGCGCCTTGAGCAGGGACCCCACGTCGAGGCCGGGCCGGCCGGTGAAGCGGAGGGTGTTCTCGGCGCCGCCGCGGCACAGGTCCTCGGGGGAGCCGTGCGCGATGACACGGCCGGCGTCGATGATCGCGACGTCGTCGGCGAGCTGTTCGGCCTCGTCCATGTAGTGCGTGGTGAGGATCACCGAGACGCCGTCGGCGCGCAGGTCGCGGATCAGGTCCCAGGTCGCCCGGCGGGCCTGCGGGTCGAGACCCGCGGTCGGCTCGTCCAGGAACACCAGCTCCGGGCGCCCGACCACGGCCATGGCGAGCGCGAGCCGCTGCTGCTGGCCGCCCGAGAGCCGGCGGTAGCCGGTCCGCCCGCAGCCGCCGAGACCGAGCCGCTCGATGAGGGCGTCCACGTCCAGTGGATGCGCGTGCAGCTTCGCGACGTGGCGCAGCATCTCGTGGGCCCGCGCGCCCGAGTAGACGCCGCCGGACTGGAGCATCACGCCGATGCGGGGGCGCAGCGCCGCGGACTGTCCGACCGGGTCGAGCCCCAGGACGCGCACCGTGCCGGAGTCCGGCTTCCGGTATCCCTCGCAGGTCTCGACGGTCGTGGTCTTGCCCGCGCCATTGGGTCCGAGGACGGCGGTGACACCGGCCCGGGCCACCAGGTCGAGGCCGTTCACCGCGGTTTTGTCGCCGTACCGCTTCACCAGGGCCTGGACTTGGACCACGGGCTCAGTTCGCATGGCTCCAGAGTCTAGGTAGCGGCCCGGTCCCCCGGACGGCCGGGTTCACATCTCCCCGACGGCCCCCTTCATATCTCCTCCGCGCGGGAGCGGTGAATGCCCAGCCACCGCTGTGCGTAGGCCACCGCGTCGGCCACCGGGAACAGCCGTACGTCGGCCGCGCCCACCTTCCCGCGCACGACCGGGCGGTCCCGCTCGAAGTCGTGTCCGAGTTCGTCGAACCGGTCCGAGGTGATCGACACCTCGGTCACCACCTCCCAGCCCGTGGGCCCCGGCCGCCCCACCTTCACCAGCGGTGACGGGATCCGGTACTCGGCCAGGTGGAAGCTGGTGCAGGTGTCGTAGCCGGCGCCGAGCAGCAGCACGCGCGCGTGCAGGGCCTCCAGCCGGGCCAGCGGGCTGCGCTCGCCCAGCCGGCAGTCCAGGGCGTGGCCGGTGACGATCTCGGCCGCGCGCGGGCCGACCGCCGCGAAGGACGTCTGGGGGTGCGCGCTGCGCAGGGCACCCGGCCAGGTCCGAACGGTCTCCGGGATCACGCCGACCCCGCGCGTGGGGGTCACGGCCGGGTCGTAGGCGGGCATCGTCGCCCGAATGGTCTCCCACCACTCCTCGGGAACGGGCGGACTGCTCCACACCGCCGGATCCGAGAGGTCGCCGGTCTGGGTGGGCACCACCAGCGTGCCCTCGGGACCCAGCGCGTCGAGCAGTCCCTGGACGACCGCGACCGGGCCTCCGCAGACCCAGCCGAGGGAGCTGAGGGAGGAGTGCGCGAGAAGCGTGTCACCGGATCGGACGCCGAGGTCGCGCAAATGTGCGGCGAGGGTGTCCCGAGTGACAAGAGGGCCGGTCGGAGGGGGTGTGGGCATGCTTCCGGAGTGTTCCGGAAGGGGGCTCGCGGCGCCAGCGATTTGATCGATCAAAGATCGTTTCCGCAGGTCAGATTAGGTATACCTAAGTGACGCAGGGCACCGTCACGGGGTGCGGACGCGGCTTGCCTGGCTTTGAGGAATTACGCAACAATGGCGTTGTGAAAAACGTCGGCGAGGCTCGGGAGACCCCCACCGGGGCCCCTCAGGAGGAACTCGCGACCGGTGAGCGTTCGACACGCAACCGCGTCGCGCGATCCATCCTGGACCACGGCCCGTCGACCGTCGCCGAGCTGGCCGGACGGCTGGGGCTGACCCAGGCCGCCGTTCGCAGGCATCTGGACGCGCTGGTCGCCGATGACGTCGTGGAGCCCCGCGAACAGCGGGTGTACGGCACGCGCACGCGTGGCCGTCCCGCCAAGGTCTTCGCGCTCACCGACTGCGGCCGCGACGCCTTCGACCAGTCGTACGACAAGCTCGCCGCGGACGCCCTGAAGTGGATCGCCGAGCGTGAGGGCGGGGACGAGGCGGTCGCCGCCTTCGCCCGCGCCCGGATCGCCGCCCAGGCCCGGGCCTACCGCAAGGCCATCGAGTCCGTCAGCCCCGATGAGCGGACCGAAGCCCTGGCCAAGGCCTTGAGCGTCGACGGGTACGCTGCTACGGCGCGCAGCGCACCCCTCCCTCAAAAAGGCGAGCAGCTCTGCCAGCACCACTGCCCGGTCGCCCATGTCGCGGAGCAGTTCCCCCAGCTGTGCGAGGCGGAGACGGAGATCTTCGCCGAGCTGCTCGGAACGCACGTCCAGAGACTGGCCACGATCGCGCACGGCGACGGCGTCTGCACGACGTTCATCCCGAAGATTTCCCAGAACACCGATAACGCATCCGCAAGCACGGCCGGGAGGAACCCCGCATGACTCTCCCCATCGAGGAGACTGCCCACCCTGAGCTCGAAGGCCTGGGCAAGTACGAATACGGCTGGGCCGACTCCGACGAAGCCGGCGCCTCTGCGAAGCGCGGTCTGAGCGAGGACGTCGTCCGTGACATCTCCGCGAAGAAGAACGAGCCGGAGTGGATGACCAAGCTCCGCCTCAAGGGTCTGCGGCTGTTCGACAAGAAGCCCATGCCGAACTGGGGCTCGGACCTCTCCGGCATCGACTTCGACAACATCAAGTACTTCGTGCGCTCCACGGAGAAGCAGGCGGAGTCCTGGGAGGACCTGCCCGAGGACATCAAGAACACGTACGACAAGCTCGGCATCCCCGAGGCGGAGAAGCAGCGCCTCGTGGCCGGTGTCGCGGCCCAGTACGAGTCCGAGGTCGTCTACCACCAGATCCGCGAGGACCTGGAGGAGCAGGGCGTCATCTTCCTGGACACCGACACGGCCCTGAAGGAGCACCCGGAGCTCTTCAAGGAGTACTTCGGCACCGTCATCCCGGTCGGCGACAACAAGTTCGCGTCGCTGAACACCGCGGTGTGGTCCGGCGGCTCCTTCATCTACGTGCCGAAGGGCGTGCACGTGGAGATCCCGCTCCAGGCCTACTTCCGGATCAACACCGAGAACATGGGCCAGTTCGAGCGGACGCTGATCATCGTCGACGAGGACGCCTACGTCCACTACGTCGAGGGCTGCACCGCGCCGATCTACAAGTCGGACTCCCTGCACTCCGCGGTCGTCGAGATCATCGTGAAGAAGGGCGCCCGCTGCCGCTACACGACGATCCAGAACTGGTCGAACAACGTCTACAACCTGGTCACCAAGCGCGCCGTCGCCTACGAGGGCGCGACCATGGAGTGGATCGACGGCAACATCGGCTCCAAGGTGACGATGAAGTACCCGGCCGTCTACCTGATGGGCGAGCACGCCAAGGGCGAGACCCTGTCCATCGCCTTCGCGGGCGAGGGGCAGCACCAGGACGCCGGCTCCAAGATGGTCCACATGGCGCCGAACACCTCCTCCAACATCGTGTCGAAGTCCGTGGCACGTGGTGGCGGCCGTACCTCGTACCGCGGTCTGGTCGAGATCGGCGAGGGCGCCCACGGCTCGAAGTCCAACGTGCTGTGCGACGCGCTGCTCGTCGACACCATCTCCCGCTCCGACACGTACCCCTACGTGGACGTCCGCGAGGACGACGTGTCCATGGGCCACGAGGCGACCGTCTCCAAGGTCTCCGAGGACCAGCTCTTCTACCTGATGAGCCGCGGTCTGAGCGAGTTCGAGGCGATGGCGATGATCGTGCGCGGCTTCGTCGAGCCGATCGCCAAGGAACTGCCCATGGAGTACGCCCTCGAGCTCAACCGGCTGATCGAGCTGCAGATGGAAGGCGCGGTCGGTTAAGACCGGGTCCTCGGTAAAGCAGCTAGCGAAACCTGACGTAGGAAGAGAGCAGACCGACAGCCATGGCTGAGGCTCAGAACATCCCGGTGGGGTCCACCACCGCCGGCGCGGTGGCCGTTGCCGCCGAGTCGACCGTCGCCACGCGCATGAGCGCGCCCCCGTCCTTCGACGTGGCGGACTTCCCGGTGCCGCACGGCCGCGAGGAGGAGTGGCGGTTCACCCCGCTGGAGCGCCTGCGCGGGCTGCACGACGGCACCGCCGTGGCGACCGGCGACGGCCTCCAGGTCACCGTCGGGGCGCCCGAGGGCGTCACCGTCGAGACCGTCGGCCGCGACGACGCCCGTCTCGGCAAGGCGGGCACGCCCGTGGACCGCGTCGCCGCCCAGGCGTTCTCGGCGTTCGAGAAGGCCGGCGTGATCACCGTCCCCAAGGAGACGGTCCTCACCGAGCCGATCCGCATCGCCGTGCACGGCGAGGGCGGGGTCGCCTACGGCCACCAGGTCGTGGAGCTCAAAGCCTTCGCCGAGGCCGTCGTCGTCATCGACCACACCGGTGACGCGGTGCTCGCCGCCAACGTCGACTACATCCTGGGCGACGGCGCCAAGCTCACCGTCGTCTCCGTCCAGGACTGGGACGACAAGGCCGTGCACGTCGGCCAGCACAACGCGCTGATCGGCCGGGACGCCTCCTTCAAGTCGTTCGTGGTCACCTTCGGCGGCGACCTCGTACGCCTCCACCCGCGCGTCGCCTACGCCGGCACCGGCGGCGAGGCCGAGCTCTTCGGCCTCTACTTCACGGACGCCGGCCAGCACCAGGAGCACCGCCTCCTGGTCGACCACAACACCCCGCACTGCAAGTCCAACGTCGCCTACAAGGGCGCGCTCCAGGGCGACGACGCGCACGCGGTGTGGATCGGCGACGTGCTGATCGAGGCCAAGGCCGAGGGCACGGACACGTACGAGATGAACCGCAACCTGGTTCTGACCGACGGCGCCCGCGTCGACTCCGTGCCGAACCTGGAGATCGAGACCGGCGAGATCGTCGGTGCGGGCCACGCCTCGGCGACCGGCCGCTTCGACGACGAGCAGCTCTTCTACCTGATGGCCCGCGGCATCCCGGCCGACGAGGCCCGTCGCCTGGTCGTGCGCGGCTTCTTCGCCGAGCTCGTCCAGCAGATCGGCGTCGACGACATCGAAGAGCGGCTCCTCGTGAAGATCGACGAGGAGCTGGAGGCCACGGTCTGATGGCTTTCGTACGCGCCTGCGGGCTGAGCGAGCTGGAGGAGGACACCCCGAAGCGGGTGGAACTCGACGGCACGCCGGTCTCGGTCGTGCAGACCGAGGGTGAGGTGTTCGCGATCCACGACATCTGCTCCCACGCGAACGTCTCGCTCTCCGAGGGCGAGGTGGAGGACTGCCAGATCGAGTGCTGGCTGCACGGCTCCAGCTTCGACCTCCGCACCGGCAAGCCGTCCGGCCTTCCCGCGACGCGCCCCGTCCCCGTATACCCCGTAAAGATCGAAGGGGACGACGTGCTCGTCTCCCTCACCCAGGAGTCCTGAGGCACCCATGGCAACGCTTGAAATCCGAGACCTGCACGTCACCGTCGAGGCCGACAACGCCACGAAGGAGATCCTCAAGGGCGTCGACCTCACCGTGAAGCAGGGCGAGACGCACGCCATCATGGGCCCCAACGGCTCCGGCAAGTCGACTCTCGCCTACTCCCTCGCGGGTCACCCGAAGTACACGATCACCAGCGGCTCCGTCACCCTCGACGGCGAGGACGTCCTGGAGATGTCCGTCGACGAGCGCGCCCGCGCCGGCCTGTTCCTGGCGATGCAGTACCCGGTCGAGGTCCCCGGCGTCTCGGTCTCCAACTTCCTGCGCACCTCCGCCACCGCCATCCGCGGCGAGGCCCCCAAGCTGCGCACCTGGGTGAAGGAGGTCAAGGAGGCCATGGAGCGCCTCAACATGGACCCCTCCTTCGCCGAGCGCAACGTCAACGAGGGCTTCTCCGGCGGTGAGAAGAAGCGCCACGAGATCCTTCAGCTGGAGCTGCTCAAGCCGAAGGTCGCGATCCTCGACGAGACCGACTCCGGCCTGGACGTCGACGCCCTGCGCGTCGTCTCCGAGGGCGTGAACCGGGTCCGTGAGAGCGGCGAGGTCGGCACCCTGCTGATCACCCACTACACGCGCATCCTGCGCTACATCAAGCCCGACCACGTGCACGTGTTCGCGAACGGCCGTATCGCGGAGTCCGGCGGAGCCGAGCTCGCGGACCAGCTCGAGGCCGAGGGCTACGACAAGTACGTGAAGGGTGGCGCATCCGCGTGACACAGCTGCCGGGCCTCCTCGACACCGAGGCGCTCCGCAAGGACTTCCCGATCCTGGACCGCGTCGTCCACGACGGCAAGAAGCTCGTGTACCTGGACAACGCGGCGACCTCGCAGACGCCGCGCCAGGTGCTCGACGTGCTCTCCGAGTACTACGAGCAGCACAACGCCAACGTCCACCGTGGCGTGCACGTCCTCGCCGAGGAGGCCACGGCGCTGTACGAGGGCGCGCGCGACAAGGTCGCGGAGTTCATCAACGCACCCTCGCGCGACGAGGTGATCTTCACCAAGAACGCCTCCGAGTCGCTGAACCTCGTGGCCAACATGCTCGGCTGGGCCGACGAGCCCTACCGGGTGGACCACGAGACCGAGATCGTCATCACGGAGATGGAGCACCACTCCAACATCGTGCCGTGGCAGCTGCTCGCGCAGCGCACGGGCGCGAAGCTGAAGTGGTTCGGCCTCACCGACGACGGCCGTCTCGACCTGTCCAACATCGACGAGGTCATCACGGAGAAGACGAAGATCGTCTCCTTCGTGCTGGTGTCGAACATCCTGGGCACGGTCAACCCGGTCGAGGCGATAGTGCGCCGCGCGCAGGAGGTCGGCGCGCTGGTCTGCATCGACGCCTCGCAGGCCGCACCGCACATGCCGCTGGACGTGCAGTCCCTCCAGGCCGACTTCGTGGCCTTCACCGGCCACAAGATGTGCGGCCCGACCGGCATCGGCGTGCTCTGGGGCCGCCAGGAGCTCCTTGAGGACCTGCCTCCGTTCCTCGGCGGCGGCGAGATGATCGAGACCGTGTCGATGCACTCGTCGACGTACGCTCCCGCGCCGCACAAGTTCGAGGCGGGCACGCCCCCGATCTCGCAGGCCATCGGCCTGGGCGCGGCGATCGACTACCTCAACTCGATCGGCATGGACAAGATCCTCGCCCATGAGCACGCCCTCACCGAGTACGCGGTGAAGCGGCTGGCGGAGGTCCCCGACCTCAGGATCATCGGCCCCACCACGGCCGAGGACCGGGGCGCCGCGATCTCCTTCACCCTCGGCGACATCCACCCGCACGACGTGGGCCAGGTCCTCGACGAGCAGGGCATCGCCGTCCGGGTCGGCCACCACTGCGCCCGTCCGGTGTGCCTGCGGTACGGAATTCCTGCGACCACGCGAGCGTCGTTCTATCTGTACTCCACGCCGGCCGAGATCGACGCTCTGGTGGACGGCCTGGAGCACGTCCGGAACTTCTTCGGCTGACGGGACGAGCGATCGCATGAAGCTGGATTCGATGTACCAGGAAGTCATCCTGGACCACTACAAGAACCCGCACGGGCGGGGCTTGCGGGATGGCGACGCCGAGGTGCACCACGTCAACCCGACGTGCGGCGATGAGATCACCCTGCGCGTGAAGTACGACGGCACGAAGATCGAGGACGTCTCGTACGAGGGCCAGGGCTGTTCCATCAGCCAGGCGAGCGCGTCCGTACTGAACGAACTCCTCGTCGGCAAGAGCCTCTCCGACGCGCAGAAGATCCAGGAGACCTTCCTGGAGCTGATGCAGTCCAAGGGAAAGATCGAGCCGGACGACGCGATGGAGGACGTGCTGGAGGACGCGGTGGCGTTCGCCGGCGTCTCCAAGTACCCGGCCCGGGTGAAGTGCGCCCTCCTCAGCTGGATGGCGTGGAAGGACGCGACGGCCCAGGCCCTGGGCGGAGCCGACGCCGAAAGGAAGACGGCATGAGCGAGACCGTTGAGATGAAGCCGGCCTCGGAGGAAGAGGTCCGTGAGGCGCTGTACGACGTCGTCGACCCCGAGCTGGGTATCGACGTCGTCAACCTCGGCCTGATCTACGGCATCCACATCGACGACGCGAACAACGCGACGCTCGACATGACCCTGACCTCGGCGGCCTGCCCGCTGACCGACGTCATCGAGGACCAGGCCAAGTCCGCCACGGACGGTCTCGTCAACGAACTGCGCATCAACTGGGTCTGGATGCCGCCGTGGGGCCCGGACAAGATCACGGACGACGGCCGAGAGCAGCTTCGGGCGCTCGGGTTCAACGTCTGAGTTCCACCGTTCACGGCAAAGCGGCGGCACCTTCCGGGTGCCGCCGCTTTCCCGTGCGGGCCGGTCCGGCTCAGACCGGTCCGTCCACCAGCCGGAACGAGGCGTCCGCCAGATACAGGGAGCTGTGGTCGTAGCGTTCGAGGCGGACGACGAAGTTCTTGTGGCGCAGGAAGTAGCCCGGATAGTTCACCGACTCCAGCATGGTCGCGCCGGAGTGGGTGACCGAGCCGCGCGGGCAGAAGGTGGCGTCCCGGCCGAACAGGCCGGAGCCGTCGTTGCGTTCGGCTCGCAGGACGAAGTCGCGGTGGCGCAGGTACTGCCCGTCGCGGGTGGCGAAGGAGGAGCAGGCGGGGTCGGCCAGACCACTGACCTGCTGGAAGGTGGCGTCCTCACGGGACTCGGAGCCGCGCACCGCGTCGAGGCCGACACGGCCGTCGTCGACGTGCCAGTAGCGGTCGGGGTAGTTGACCGAGCGGACGGAGCGCCAAGTGGTGTCGGCAGCCGGGGGGTTCGGTGCCTTCGTGGGTGAACCGGCCCCGCCGGAAGGTGGCGTGGAGTGCTCCGGTGCCGGTTCGGGTGTGCCGGCGTTCTGCTGATGGGGCGCCTCGGTCGTCGGCCTCTCCGTCGACAGACCGCTCTTGCCCTTCGGGGGAGCCGTCCCCGAAGGCGTGGCGAAGGAGATCAGGCCGGGGACCGTGGAGTCCGCCGCGGGAGCCGACGCCGCGGCTGAATCACCGTCAGGTTCCTTTTCCGATAGGGCTATTGCCGTGACGCAGGCGATGATCGTCGCCATCGCCATCCCGCCCGCGAGCCACAGACGGCGCGTACCCGGCGCCCGTGCGGTGTCCGGGGCCCAGCCGTCCTCCCAGGGCTGACCCTGGGACGGCCGGGACTTGTTTTCAGGCATGCGGTGTTCCTCCAGCGGCGTCACGAGACGACAGCCGCGGCTGCGAAGGACCGGTATGTGAACGGTAAAACACTAGTGGACCCGGTGGTTCGGGAGCAGCTGTTTGGAACGAGCCGTATCCACATCGACCGCGCGGCCCGCGCCCGGTGTGAAGACGGGCGCGGCGTCCGGCCGCGTCAGCCGCGGTACGCGGCCGTCGCCATCCCGGCCAGCGATCCGATCAGCGGGTTGCTGTCGCCCTCCTGCCACACCATCAGCACGCGGCTCGGTGCCATGTCGGCGACGGGTACGACGGCCAGTTCCTCGGGCATCTCGTGCCCGAGCGGCGCCATCCCGACGGTGCCGTTCCAGAGCACGGCCTGCACGCACTCCTGGACCCCGCGCACCACGGGACCCTCGCGGCGCTCACCACCGTTCCAGTACGCGTGCCAGAGCGGGTCGGTGTCCGCCGGGAACCGGAACCAGCGCCGCCCGGCCAGGTCGGCCAGCGTCAGCCGGTCGCGGCGGGCCAGCGGATCGTCGGCGCGCAGCACGGCGCCCACCGGGTCGGCGCGCAACTCGCGCACCGTCAGGCCCCTCTCCTCGAACGGGCCGCGGGTCAGGGCGACATCGACGAGACCGGCGCGCAGTCCGCAGGTCGGGTCGGTCAGGTCGCTCTCGCGGACACGGACCTCCACCTCGGGGTGACGCTCGCGGTACGCGGCTGCCAGCCGCCGCGCGCCCCGGTCGGTGCTGTCGCCCAGGAAGCCGACGGTGAGGGTGGTGGCGCCGGCCGCCGTCGCCACGCGTACCCGCACCCGGTCGGCCCGGTCGAGCAGGGCGCGCGCCTCCTCCAGCAGCGCCGCGCCGGCCGGGGTGAGGGTGACGCCCGTGGGGGAGCGGTGCAGCAGGGTGGCGCCGACGTCGGACTCCAGTTGCTTGATCGCCCGGCTCAGCGGCGGCTGGCTCATGTGCAGACGGGCGGCGGCCCGGCCGAAGTGGAGTTCCTCGGCGACGGCCACGAAATAGCGCAGGGTGCGCAGCTCCATGAACAGCGACGATACCCGTCCGGTATCGAGCGCGCCGCATTGGTCTTGGACGGTCCGGGCACCCCGGCGGTGGACTGTGGGCATGGCTGACGCACCGATGTCCGACAACCCCGTGCCCGACGGCTTCCTCTCCGGCGAGCCCTTGCCCGACCCCGCAGTGCGCCCCGCGGGTGCCGAGGAGATCGCCCCCGACCTGCTGGTGATCCCGAACCGCGGGGTCCCGCTGGTGCCCAACATCGGCATCATCGGCGGCACCCGGGCCGTGCTGGTCGTCGAGACGGGCATCGGCACCGCCAACGCCGAGCAGGTGCTCGCGTTCGCCGCCGAGGTCGCCAAGGGCCGGAAGCTGTATCTGACCACGACCCACTTCCATCCCGAACACGCCTTCGGCGCCCACGTCTTCGCCGACGACGCCACCTATGTGGTCAACCGCGCCCAGGCCGACGACCTCAGAACCAAGGGGCCGAGCTACCTGGAGATGTTCCGGAGCTTCGGCGGGGCGATCGCCCGCCGCCTCGAAGGCGTCCGGCCACCCACCCCCGACCTGATCCACGACGGCGGTCACGACCTGGACCTCGGCGGCCGGACGGTCCGGCTGCGGGCCACCGGCCGCGGCCATACGAAGGGCGACCAGGTGGTCGAAGTGCCGGACGCCGGGGTGCTGTTCACCGGGGACCTGGCCGAGACCGGGCAGTTCGCCATCTTCCCCTGGTTCCCGCCGTACGACACCGATGTCTCCGGCGTGCGCTGGCTGACGGTGCTGGACCGGCTGGCGGGGGGCCGACCCAGAGTGGTGGTCCCGGGCCACGGCGAGGTCGGCGGGCCGGCGGTGCTCACCGACGTCCGCGACTATCTGCGCGAGCTGCGCGACGAGACCTGGCGGCGGCGGGACTCCGCGATGGGCGAGGACGTGATCGCCGCCGAGGTCGGGGCGCTGCTGATCGAGCGGCATCCGGAGTGGGAGGGGCGGGAGTGGATCGAGCGGGGCGTGGGGTGCCTGTGCGCCGAGCACAGCGCGTGAGTCTCGGAGTGCGCGGGGCGTCGTAGGACGGACGCGTGCGGGACCGGGTCCCGGAGCAGGGCATCATGGCCGGGCAGCACCGTAGTTCACGCACCGACAGGAGTCCCCGGATCATGGTCCACCGCGTCCCCCGTGCCCTTCGCCGAGTGCCGGCGGTCGCGGCTCTGTGCGGTGCGCTCGCCCTCGCCGTCGTCGGCTGCACCGCGTCCGGCGGCGAGGACGGCGCGGCACCGGACCGCTCCACCGCCCCCTCGGCCGAGGAGCCGGGCGCTGAGCGGAAGGTGGAACTGCCCGAGCCCGGCATCGACTTCGACTACCAGATCGGCGGCGCCTACCGGCCGCCGAGCGGCGTGGAAGCGGTCTCCCGCGATCGCACCGCGAAGCCCGCTCCCGGCCTCTACAACGTCTGCTACGTCAACGCCTTCCAGGCCCAGCCGGACGCCGCCGACTGGTGGGAGGAACACGCCCCCGACCTGCTGCTGCGCGACGGCGACGGCACGCCGGTCGTGGACCGGGACTGGGACGAGATCCTGCTGGACATCTCCACGGCCGCCAGGCGCGAGCGGCTCGCCGGGATCGTGGGCCGGTGGATCGACGGCTGCGCGGAGGCCGGCTACCAGGCCGTCGAGGCGGACAACCTCGACTCCAACGAGCGGTCCGACGGGCTGCTGACCGCCGCCGACAACGTGGCCTTCGGCAAGCTGCTCGCCGCCCGCGCACACGCCGCCGGTCTGGCGATCGGCCAGAAGAACGCCGCCTCCCTGGCCCGGCAAGGTCGCGAGGTCGGCTTCGACTTCGCGGTCGCCGAGGAGTGCGGCCAGTACGACGAGTGCGGCGCCTACGCGGACGCCTACGACGACCGGGTCTTCGTCATCGAGTACCGCGCGGACGGCCTCGCCGCCGCCTGCGAGGAGTGGGGCGACAAGCTGTCGGTGGTGCTGCGTGACCTGGACGTCGTACCGGCGGGGGAGGCCGGCTACCGCCGCCGGACCTGCTGACCGCGCTCGGCGGCCGGGTCAGTCGAGTACGGCCGTGGCCTCGAGCTCGACCAGGTGCTCCGGCACGTCGAGGGCCGCGACGCCCAGCAGCGTGGCCGGCGGCACGGGCGCGATCCCCAGCCTGGCCGCGGCCCGGGTGATGCCCTCCATCAGCAGGGGCATCTTGTCGGGGGTCCAGTCGACGACATGGACGTTCAGCTTCGCCACGTCCTCGAAGGTGGCACCGGCCGCGGCCAGGGCGATGCCGACGTTGACGTAGCACTGCTCGACCTGTGCGGCGAGGTCGTCCACGCCGACCGTGACGCCGTCCGCGTCCCAGGCGACCTGACCGGCCACGAAGACCAGCTTCGAGCCGCCGGCGATCGCCACCTGACGGTAGGCGTCGACCTCCACGAGTCCGGCCGGGTTCAGCAGGGTGATGGCCATGGTGTCCGCTCCTTGCGTGCCGGGCCCGAGCACCGTGCTCCGGGCCCCGTAGTCACTTGTGGTTACTCAGGAACCGTAGGAGAGTGTGGGCTGACATGGAAGAACGCACTTTTCAGTGACTGGGGAACCTCATGGGTACCAAGCAGGTCAGCGGTTCGGCCGACCCGGCGGACGTGACACGGGCCGATTCCCTGGCCCGGGAGATCTTCACGGACATCGCCAACAAGTGGGCGCTGCTGATCATCGAGGCGATCGGGGACGAGACCCTGCGCTTCAGTGCCTTGCGCGACGAGGTCGACGGCATCAGCCACAAGATGCTCACCCAGAACCTGCGCATGCTGGAGCGCAACGGCCTGATCGAGCGCACCGTGCACCCCACGGTGCCGCCGCGCGTCGAGTACACCCTCACCGAACCGGGCCAGGCCCTGCGGGTGACCATCGACGGCATGTGCGACTGGACCCACCGCTACATCGGGCACATCGAGCAGGCCCGCGACCGCTTCGAGGCGGACAGGCCGTAGCGGACAGGCCGGCGCCCGCCCACCGGATCGTCCGACGGACGGTTTGTGTACGCCCGTACGCATCGCTGTGTACGCTTGTACATATGGGATACCTGCTGCTCGCCGGAGCCATAGCGGCCGAGGTGGCCGCCACGACCGCGATGAAGTACAGCGAGGGCTTCAGCCGGCTCCTGCCCTCGCTGCTGACCGCTTTCGGTTACCTGCTCTCCTTCGCGCTGCTCGCCCAGACGCTGAAGACCGTCTCGGTGGGCACGGCCTACGCGATCTGGGCCGGCGTCGGCACCGCGGCCATCGCCACCATCGGGATCCTGTTCATGGGGGAGGGGATGACGGCCACCAAGGCCGCCGGCATCGCACTGATCATCGTCGGCGTGGTCGTGCTGAACCTGGGCGGAGCGCACTGATGGCCCGGCGCTACGACCCCGAGCGGCGTCAGCGCATCATCGACGCCGCGATCCGGGTCGTCGGGGCGAAGGGCATCGCCGGACTGAGCCACCGCACCGCCGCCGCCGAGGCGGACGTACCGCTCGGCTCGACGACGTACCACTTCAAGACCCTCGACGACCTGCTCGTGGCCGCGCTGCGCCAGGCGAACGAGGGCTTCGCCAAGGTCATCGCCTCCCGCGGCGGCCTGGAGGACCCGGAGACCGACCTGGCCGCCGAACTGGCCGGCTGGATGGGCGAGTGGCTCGCCGGCGACCGCACGGGCGTGGAGCTGGAGTACGAGCTGTACCTGGCCGCCCTGCGCCGCCCCGCCCTGCGCCCGGTCGCCGCCGAATGGGCCCTCGACCTCGCCGACCGCCTGTCCCACCGCACCGACCCCGTCACGGCACGGGCGCTGGCGGCGCTGATGGACGGCATCTGCTTGCAGGTACTGCTCACGGAGACGCCGTACGACGAGGAGTACGCGCGGGATGTGCTGCGCCGTGTGATTCCCTGATGTGCCGTGCGGGAGACGGTTTCTGACTGCGTGTCATGCCGATCGCCCGGGCCCGCGTCCGCCTCCTCGGCCTGCCGTGAACTCTTTGCCGCCCCTCGGGGAACAGGGGGTGACACGCTCCGTACGAACGACAGGGGGAGGCCTTGTGAGCGGACCACCGCCGCCGACGGCAAGTGCGGTCAACGACGCCGAGGTCGTGGCCGGATCGCTGGAGCAGCCCGAGCTGTTCGCCCGGCTCTACGACCGCTACGCGCCCGACATCCACCGGTACGCGGCACGGCGACTCGGGGAGACGGCCGCCGACGACATCACGGCCGACACCTTCCTGACCGCCTTCCGCATCCGCGGCCGCTACGACCGCACCCGCCCCAGCGCACGGCCCTGGCTCTACGGCATCGCCGCCAACCTCATCGGCAAGCAGCGCCGCGCCGAGGTACGGGCACTGCGGGCACTGGCCCGCACGGGGCACGACCCGGTCGCCGCCTCCTGGGTGGAGGACACCGACAGCCGCGTCTCCGCGCAGGGGCCGCTCGCCGACGCCCTCGCCTCCCTCTCGGCGGGCGACCGGCATGTGCTGCTCCTGGTGGCCTGGGCGGACCTGACCTACCAGGAGGTCGCCGAGGCGCTGGACCTCCCGGTGGGGACGGTCCGCTCCCGGCTCAACAGAGCCCGACGCAAGGTACGTGCGGCGCTGGGCGCCGATCCGGCATTCGTGAGTGACACGGCGGAGGTGGC
Organism: Streptomyces sp. Y7; assembly: GCF_043195415.1. Taxonomy (NCBI): domain Bacteria; kingdom Bacillati; phylum Actinomycetota; class Actinomycetes; order Kitasatosporales; family Streptomycetaceae; genus Streptomyces; species Streptomyces sp. Y7. Next base: position 107,723 of record NZ_JBIDDQ010000020.1, on the reverse strand, counting down.
GTGACCGTGGACGAGATGACCCAGGTGCGAGAACTGCGCGCCGACGCCCCCGTGGCCGACCGGGCGCGGCTGGCGCCGGGACGGGCCCGGCTGGTCGAGACGGCACTGACGGCGAAGCGGAGCCGGGTGATCTGGGGGCGGCGGAGCCCGCTGCTGGTCGCCGCGGTCTTCGTCGCCGTGACGGCGGTCGTCGGCACCGCGACGCTGCTGGTCAACGGGCAGCGGGCGGGCCGCGAGGCCACACCCGCCACGGCGCCGGGACTCGATCTGAAGAGGATGAGTGTGGAGGAGCTGCTGGAGTTCGCGGCGCGGACGGTGGAGGAGCAGCCGCCGCTCTCCGAACCGCGCGCCGATCAGTGGATCTACGCCAAGGAGACGCAGGAGGGGGACGACGACGCGGACTTCGAGCTGGAGAAATGGCTCCGCTACGACGGCGCCGAGCTCGCCTCCTACCCCAGGCCCGGGGCGGACGACCCGGGCGAACTCGAGACGACCGAGCTGAACCTCGAAGGGCTCGGCGACGAGTACGACGACCGTTCGCCCCGCCAGATGTACCGCTTCCTGGCCACCCTGCCGGCCGACGGCGAGGGCACGCTCAAGGCGCTGCGCGAGGAGAACGCCCTGGTCGACGACAAGAGCCTGACCCAGGCAGGCAACGACTACACCGAGATCTCGGTCCTGCTCGACGCCTACGTCCAGCCCCCCAAGGGGCTCGCGGGCCTGTACCGCGCGCTGGCCACGATGCCGGGCGGCGAGCTGGTCGACCACCTGGTCCAGGACGAGGCCGGCCAGTACGCCGTCGCCGTCAGGTTCCCCGAACCCGGCCGCGAGAGCGAGAAGCACGCCGACGAGTGGCTGCTGGACCCCGTGACCTTCGAGGTCGTAGGTGAGCGCGTGATCGAGGACGGCGAGGTCGTCGGCGGCAACGCGTACGTGGTGAAGGCCGTGGTGGACAAGGCGGGCCGGCGACCCTGACACCCGACGCCGCACCGGGCCGGCCCGCGCCACGAGTGGAGCGCGGGCCGGCCCGGTCGGACAAGGGCCCGGCACCGGGGTCTCCACGAGCACGACGGGTCCGGCGCAGGGGGCACGGCGAACGCGACGGGTCCGGCGCAGGGGCGCATGGCGAACGCGACGAGGCCCCGGCGGTCGTTCGCGTACCCGTCCGGCGCCGGGGCTCTGCGAGCATGACCGGACCTCGGCGGTCGTGCGCGTACCCGTCCGGCGCCGGGGCTCTGCGGACATGACCGGACCCGGCGGCCGTGCGCCCACCCGTCCGGCGGCTCGCACCCTGAGACGCCCCCTGTCCGAGTTCGCCCCGACGCGCCCCGGCCGGTTAGGTTGCCCTCATGACCGACACGACTGCTCCTCGCACCACCGGCGCCGTGGCCGCCGGCCTTGCCACGATCGCCGCCGACGGCACTGTTCTCGACACCTGGTTCCCCGCGCCCGAGCTCGTCACCGAGCCGGGCCCCTCCGGCAGCGAGCGGCTGTCCGCCGAGAAGGCCGTCGAGCTGCTCGGCGAAGGCGCCGCCAAGGCGATCGGTCCGGACGCCCGCCGTGGCGTCGAGGTCGTGGCGGTCCGTACGGTCATCGCCTCCATCGACGACAAGCCGATCGACGCGCACGACGTCTACCTGCGCCTGCACCTGCTCTCCCACCGCCTGGTCAAGCCGCACGGCCTGAGCCTGGAGGGCCAGTTCGGCTTCCTCGCCAACGTGGCCTGGACCTCGCTCGGCCCGGTCGCCGTCGACGACGTCGAGAAGGTCCGGCTGAACGCCCGCGCCGAGGGCCTGCACCTCCAGGTGACGTCGGTCGACAAGTTCCCGCGCATGACGGACTACGTGGCACCCAAGGGCGTCCGCATCGCCGACGCCGACCGGGTCCGCCTGGGCGCGCACCTCGCCGAGGGCACCACGGTCATGCACGAGGGCTTCGTCAACTTCAACGCCGGCACCCTGGGCACCTCCATGGTCGAGGGCCGCATCTCCGCGGGCGTCGTGGTCGGCAACGGCTCCGACATCGGTGGCGGCGCCTCGACCATGGGCACGCTGTCCGGCGGCGGCAACGTGATCATCGCCATCGGCGAGCGGTGCCTGATCGGCGCCGAGGCCGGCGTCGGCATCGCGCTGGGCGACGAGTGCGTGGTGGAGGCGGGCCTGTACGTCACGGCGGGCACCCGCGTGACGATGCCCGACGGCCAGATCGTCAAGGCCCGCGAGCTGTCCGGCGCGTCCAACATCCTCTTCCGCCGCAACTCGGTCACCGGCACCGTCGAGGCCCGCCCGAACAACGCGGTCTGGGGCGGCCTGAACGAGATCCTCCACAGCCACAACTGACCGACACCGACGGCCGGTCATCGCCGCGCGCCCTCCCAGGACCCGAACACGTCCGCGGGAGGGCGCTCGCACGAGCGTCGGTCCTCCGGCGCGCCACGCTCACGTACGGGTTACTCCTCGTGACCTCCCGACGGTCCAGGCAGATGAACGGGTGGACGCAGTTTCCGATCACACGCCGAAACGACGAGATGAGGGCCGAGGGCTGATGACGGGTCGAGTGGACACGAGCGAGCGGGGCCGGGCCGTGCTGCGACTGGTGGTCGGGGTGCTGGCCGCGGGGGCGGCCTGCTGGCTGCCGGCCGGGACCGCGCACGCCGACGAGACCAACACGGGCTCCCACAACGGGCCGCGGATCGGCCTGGTCAACGTCGGGCAGGTGGACGACCCCATGGAGGACGTGCTGGAGCACTTCCTGCTCGTCGGCGACGGGTACACCTGGGGCTGAGCGCCCGCCGGGCGGCACGGAGCAGGACCGGGGCCGGGACGTATCGCCGGGGGACGCGGTACGGGCCCGGCCCTTTCGTGATTTCTCGGGGGAGCAGGCATAGCGGCGGCGACCCGCACGCGTCACATGGGGCAGGAGCGGCGGGCATCCGGCCCGTCCGGGGGTGGAGAAGGTGACGATGGATGCCGAAGCGCAGGACAGCTTTCGGGAGTTCGTGGAGAACCGGTCGTCCGCGCTGCTGAAGACCGCCGTCCTGCTGGTCGGCGGCGACCGGCACGCGGCCGAGGACCTCCTCCAGAACGCGCTCATGAAGGCGGCCGACCGCTGGCATCGCATCGACGAGCCGGAGGCGTACGTACGGCGGATCCTGTACCGGCAGCAGATCAGCCGCTGGCGGCTGAAGTGGCGGCGGCGTGAGCTGAGCGTCGCCGAGCCCCCGGAGGCCGCAGCCGCAGCCGGAGCAGATGGCACCGCCGCCGCCGAGCTGCGGCTGCTGATGCGCGGCGCGCTCGCCCGGCTGACCGCGCGGCAGCGCACCGTGCTGGTGCTGCGCTACTTCGAGGACCTGCCCGAGGCCGACGTGGCCCGGATCCTCGGCTGCACCGTCGGCACCGTACGGTCCACCACCCACCGCTCACTGGCCCGGCTGCGCTCCCTCGCGCCGGAGCTGGGCGCGCTGGGCCCGGCCGAGACCGAGTCGCGGCTGCCCCGTGATCACTCGCCCGTGGAGGTACGGCCGTGAACGTCGAGGAACTCGTGCGTGACTCCCTGCGGGAGCAGGCCGCGGAACAGACGTCGGCCGGGCCGGACTTCGCCGACCGGGTCCTGGCGGCCCGCCGGCGCCGAGGGGTCCGCAGGCTGGCCTGCGCCGCCGCAGCCACCGCCGCCGTGGTGGGCGTAGCCGTGGTGGTGCCCCTGCTGGACTCCGGGAAGGACGACATCCGGCCCGCGGACGTCGTGCAGCGGGACAGCGTCAACGCGCGCACGGACCAGTCGCCGCCGCGTGACGTGGTGTCGGTCGCCGACACGGTGATGGCCGCCTACTACGTGCCCAGGACCGTCAAGCACTCGGCGGACCAGGCCGAACGCGTCCGTGACTACTGGCTGCTCGACCCGAAGACCGAGAAGTACGTGAAGGCCACCAAGTGGTCCTACGTCGCCGTCGCCCCGGGCCTGAAGATCGCCGCCGTACTGGAGCGGGACCTGCCCGCCTCACGGATCGGCATGCTCGACCTGGCCACCGGCAAGATCCAGCGGTGGATCCAGGTCGACCACGACGTCGCCGGCCTCGCGTTCTCGCGGGACGGACTCAAGCTGGTCGCGACGACCTACAGCGAGAACCCCGACCGACTCGTGAAGTTGCAGGGGTCGGACACCTGGGAGCAGAAGCAGCCGACGAGCCGCACCGGTTTCTACGTCCTCGACGTGGCCTCCGGGCAGGGCGCCTGGAGCGAGGTGGAGATCGAGACCGACCCGAACGACCCCCTCGGCGGCTTCATCAACTCCCGCCAGGACTTCGCCATGAGCTCCGACGGCAGGCATGTCTGGGCGGGGACCCCCGAGGAGATCGGTAAGCAGTTCTACGACCTGAAGGGCACCGGGGTCGCCGTACCGGCGAATCAGAAGTACCTGGAGTGGTACGTCGACGCGGGCGTGTCGCCCAGTGGCACCCTCGTCGCCGGTCAGTTCGCGGGCGAGAAGTGGAAGACGTCGTCCTGGGTCCTCGACAGCCTCACCGGTGCGAAGACCGAGGTGCGCGGCCAGCAGCTGCTCGCCTGGGTCGGCGACACGTCACTGATCGCCTGGGACATCGCGAAGGACAGCTCGAGCGAGTTCCACCAGCAGCTGGTCAAGGTCACCATCGGCAGCGACAAGACCGTTCCCCTCAGCGGCTTCCGCAAGGGCAAGGACGGGGACGCGGGTCGCTGGGAGCCCGTCTTCGCCCAGCGCTGAGCCAGCCGGTGCCGATCAGCCGGTGACGAGCTCCTCGTACACCGTCAGCAGCCCGTCGACCGTCTCGCGGTCGGCGGGCCGCAGTGGTGCGCGGACGGGGCCCGCGGGCAGACCGAGTCCGCCCAGGAGGGCCTTGGCGGTGACCGCGCCGGGCAGGCCGGCCGACATCATCGCCTCGATCAGGGGCGTCGCGCGCTGCTGGAGCCGGGCCGCGCCCGCGGTGTCGCCCGCGTCGAACGCGTCGAGTGCGGCACGGAGTTGACGGGGAATCACATTGGCGACCGTGCTGACGTACCCCGTCCCGCCCACCGCGTACAGCGCGAGGTTGTGCTCGTCGCAGCCCGCGTAGTACGCCAGCCCCGTGCGGGCCAGCACCTTCTGGGCACCGAGGAAGTCGTAGGAACAGTCCTTCACGGCGACGATCCTGGGATGCTCGGCGAGTCGGATCAGCGTCTCGGGCTCGACGCGGGTGCCGGTGCGGCCCGGGATGTCGTACAGCGCGAGGGGCAGGCCGGCCGCGTCGGCGATCTCGCGGAAGTGTGCCTCGACGGCGTCCTGCGGGGGCTTGCTGTAGTACGGGGCGACCACCAACAGGCCGTCGGCGCCCGCCTTCTCGGCCGCCAGGGCAAGCTCCACGGTGTGCCGGGTGTCGAAGGTGCCCACGCCCGCGACGATCGACGCCCGCTCGCCCACCGCCTCCCGCACGGCCCGGATCAGCTCCGACTTCTCCGCGTCCGTCGTGGTCGGCGACTCGCCCGTCGTGCCGGAGAGCACCAGCCCGTCGCAGCCCTCGTCCACCAGCCGGGCGGCGAGCCGCCGCGCGCCGTCGAGGTCCACCGACCCCGCCTCCGTGAAGGGCGTGATCATGGCGCACAGGGCGCGGCCGAACGGAAGGGGTGCGGCGGAGGCGTCGGCAGTCGTCATGGGAGTAGTCTCGGCAGGACGATCGCTTAGCTCCACTTAATTCTCCTACGAGGTATTGGTAAGGAGTCCTGCGGTATGAGGGCTGTTGAGTGCGTCGAACGCGTCGACCTCGGCGAAGTTCCCTACGAGGACGCCGTACGGGACATGGCCGACTGGGTCGGCCGGCGCCGCACCGGGGACATCCCGGACCGGCTCGCGCTCCTCAGCCACCCGCCCGTCATCACCTACGGCTCCCGCACCCCGCCCGCCGAGCTCCCCGCCGACCTGACGGTCCCGCTCGTCCCCGTCGACCGCGGCGGCCAGGCCACCTACCACGGCCCCGGCCAGCTCATCGGGTACCTCGTGCTGAATCTGCGCGAGCGCGGCCCCGGCGACATCGTGCGCTGGGTGGAGAACGGTCTGATCGCAGCCTGCGCCGACCTCGGCTTCGAGACGGTGCGACGGGACACTCCGCCCGGCGCCCGGTCGCTGGTGGGGGTCTGGACGCCGGACGGGCGCAAGCTGGTGTCGATCGGCATGCGGATCAGGGGCGGCGTGACCAGCCACGGCTTCGCGCTCAACGTCACCTCCGACCTGGTCGAGTTCACGAGATTCGTCGCGTGCGGACTGCCCGGTGTCGCGATGACCTCGCTCGCCGAACTCGCCGCCGAACAGGGCCGCCCGGCACCCTCCGAGGAGGCCGTCAGGGACGCGGTGGCGCGGGCGCTGGGAGCGCGATAGGCGGTCGTAGGCCCTATGTCCAAATCCGGGCGACATGGGTCACCATGGCCAGGACGGTCAACGACCCCTGGTCATGGGAGGCGTCATGAAGCTCGGCAAGGCACTCGCCACCGGCGTCGCTGAAGAGCGGCCGCAGACCCACGACGACGACATCGAACTCGCCGACAGGATCAAGGACATCGAGACGCCCGCGTCCGACTCCGAAGAGGTCCCGGCCGTCCGATGAGGCTGCGGCTGCCGGAGGAACACCCGGCGGAGCCGCCGACCGGATACAAGATCGCCCACCCGATGCTGTCCCAGGACGGCACCCGGGCCGGGTTCACCGGTGTGTCGCTGGGCGGCGCGCTGCCGTACGGGGTCCTGGCCGACGCGTCCTGCGTCTACGGCCTGCGGCACCGGGCGCCCAGCCGCCGCTGCGACTGCGGCTTCCACTGCGTGCACGACCGCACCACGGCCGAGGCCCTGCTGTGCACGGCCGAACACCGGGCGGCCGTACTGCTCGAAGTGACCGTGCTCAGCCGCTACATCCGCTTCGAACGCGGCTTCCGGTACGCCCGGCAACGGGTGCGCACCGTCACGGTCGGCCCGTGCGCCTGCGGCACCGTCGCCACGGCCCTGGCCGACACCGGCTGGGGCCGCCCCGGCTGGCGGGCGCTCGCCCCGTCCTGCGGGGGCTGTCTGCGCGGCCGCACCTCCGTCTCGCTCGTGGGGTTCGCCCGGCTGGCGGGGGAGGGGCTGCGGGTGGTGGCGGGCAAGACGGTGTCCGTGGCGCCCGGCGACCTCGGGACGCCCGGGGAACTCGGCGTGCCCGAACTCACCGCGGAGGCGGCGCTGTTGCAGGCCCGCCTCGACTGGTTCCAGGCCCAGCTGGCCCGGTTGGGCGAGCGCGGACCGGGTGGCGGACGGGAGGGATAGCGAGGGCGGGACCGGGTACCCGGCAGTTCCGAACCGAGAGGAGGCGGAACACCGTGACCGGGACCATGGCCCCCGAACCGGTGCGCGAGGAGCACCACTCCGTGGGCGAACTCGTCGCACAGGCAGGCGAACAGCTCTCCCGACTCGTACGACAGGAAGTCGCCCTCGCCAAGGAGGAGCTGGCCGAGAAGGGCCGGCGGGCCGGTCGTGGCGGCGGCCTGCTGGGTGCGGCGGGCGCCGTCGCGTACGCCGGGCTGCTCTTCCTGGCCGGCGCCGCCACCGCCGCCCTCTCGCTGACGCTGTCCCTGTGGGCCGCCGCGCTCATCGTGACCGGGGTGCTGTTCGCGATCGCGGCTGTGCTGGCGGCGACGGGCCGCGCGCAGTTGCGCCGGGCCGCGCCTCCCACGCCGGAGGAGGCTCTCGGCAGCGTCAGGACGGATGTCGAGGAGATCAAGGGAAGGGCGCACCGATGACGGACAGGACTTCGGGGGACGTAAGCGGCACGGCCGCGAAAGCCGCCGACGGGGCCGAGGAACTGCGTGACCAGATCGAGCGGACGCGCGGAGAACTCGGCGACACCGTGGCCGAGTTGATGGAGAAGGCGGACCTGAAGGGACGCGCCATGGCCCGCGCCGCCGACCTGAAGGACAAGGCGGGCGCGATGACCGTGCAACTGCGCAGCAGCGCCGCCCAGGCCGGGCACGTGATGCAGGACCGCGCGACCCGTGCGGGGCACGTCGTCCAGGACAAGGCGACCAAGGCCGGCCACACGGTCCAGGACAAGGCGACCAGGGCCGGTCACACGGTCCAGGACAAGGCGACCGAGGCGGGCCACACGGTGGAGCACGGCGCACCGCGCCCCGTCCGCATGGTCGTCCAGGCCGGCCTGCGGCACCCCCGGCCGGTGCTGCTGGCCGGCGCGGCGGTCGGAGCGCTGGTCGCGGCCTCGGTGCTGCGGCGCCGGCGCGGCGGACGCCGCTGAGACAGCGACCCCGCCGGGTCCGGTTGGGACGCCGGCCCGACGGGGTCGCGGGACGTGGGGGGGGGGCCGGGGGACGTGGTGCGGGAGCGGTGGCACGCGGCAGGGCCACCACTCCCGCACCGCTGTGTGTGGCGGCCGCGGCACGGCCCTGCGCCCACATCCCGATGTGCGGCGGCCGCGGCAGGGGTACTGCTCCGAGATCGCCGGCACGCCGTAGGACCACTACTCCGCTCCGCTCAGCACAAGAGCCGCCGCAGGGCCACCGATCCGCACCGCCGTGTCGACCCGCCGGCCGGCCCCGTGCACTCTCCCAACCCGCCTCCCGTTCGGCCCACTTGACCTCAAGTCCGCTTGAGGTCGAAAGGTGATCGATGCACGCATCGACCACGTGTGCGCATCGACCGCGTGCACGCATCGACCGCCGAGCCCTGGAGGCCGCCATGACCCGCCGCACCGACGCCCACCCCGACCTCACCCGCCCCGAGGCCGGTGCCCCCTTCTTCAGTACCTGGAGCGTGGGCACCCCGCTGCGTCAGCGGCAGACCGTCGAGGCGATCGGCGCCACCTGGGAGCGCCGGCCCTGGCCCTCCGACGGGCTGCTCGGCTACTACGTCTACACCGGCGAGGACGCCTCCACCCTCCTCCATCACTCGCAGTGGCGCAGCGAGCAGGCCTACGAGGCCTTCGTGAAGACGCACCGGCAGGAGCGCGTCGACGAGATCGACACCGCCGTGCCGGGCATCGAGCGGCTCCGGCTCGACCGGTACCGCCACTACCGCAGCGTCCGCCGCCCGGACGACACCCGTGTTCCGGGCTGCATCGTGATCGTCGAGATCGAGTTCGAGGAATCCGCCGCCGACAGCCGCCGCGCCTGGGTGGACGCCGTCATCGAGGCGCTGGAGTCCGAGCCCGACCCCCACCCCGGCGGCATCTCTGGTCACTTCCACCTCGGCACCGACGGCAGCCGGGTCCTCAACTACGCCGAGTGGGAGAGCGCCCAGGCCCACATCGACGCCCTCGCCGCCCCGGGCGACGGGATCGGCTCGGCGCGGGAGCAGTGGAAGCGGGTGCAGACCTGGCCGGGGCTGAAGAGCAGCACGGTCAGCCGGTACGACTACGCCCTCGGGCTGATCCCCGACTGAACCAGTCCCTGAGCGAACCCCTCCACCGAAAACTTCAACCTCCTGGACAAAAAAACTTTTCGGTGAGACCGTGGATGCATGCTGGACGTCACCGTGATCGAGGACCCCGAGGCCGCAGCCGTCTCCCTGGACCCCATAAGGGCCCGGCTGCTCGCCGAACTGGCGGCCGGCCCCGCGTCGGCCGCCATGCTGGCCGGCAAGGTCGGGCTGCCCAGGCAGAAGGTGAACTACCACCTCAAGGCCCTGGAGCGGCACGGCCTGGTCGAGCTGGCCGGTGAGCGCCGCAAGGGCAACGTCACCGAGCGGCTGATGCGGGCGACCGCCGCGTCGTACGTGATCTCACCGCTCGCGCTCGCCTCGGTGCAGCCGGACCCGGACCGCTTCCGCGACCAGCTCTCGGCCCGCTGGCTGCTCGCGCTCGGCGCCCGCCTCGTGCGGGACGTCGGGTCGCTGATCACCGGCGCGGCCAAGGCCCGCAAGCGGCTGGCGACGTACGCGCTGGACGGCGAGGTCCGCTTCGCTTCGGCCGCCGAACGAGCGGCGTTCATCGAGGAGTTGACGGCCGGAGTGAGCGCGCTGATCCGCAAGTACGACGCCCCCGGCGCCGAGAGCGGCCGCGATCACCGGATCGTCGTCGCCGTCCACCCCACGGTCAAACCCCCGTCGGCCGCCTCGGAGACGACGGAAAACCAGGAACTCAACCCGTAATACCCAGGAGCCCACCATGTCCAAGGAATTCGAGATCGTCGGCGAGTTCGAGGTCGATGCCACACCGCAGGAGGTGTGGGAAGCCGTCACCGCCGGCACCGGAGGCTGGCTGTGGCCGATGGAGGCACCCGAGCCGCGCGTCGGCGGCAAGGGCCCCTTCGGCTCCGAGGTGACCGCCTGGGACCCGCCGCACCACTACACCAACCGCGTCGAGGACGTCGAGGGCATCTCCGAGCAGACCCTCAACCAGCTCGACTACACCATCGAGCCCCGCGACGAGGGCCGCCGTGCCTGGGTGCGGTACGTGCACAGCGGCATCTTCGTCGACGACTGGGACAACCAGTACGACGGCGCCAACCGGCACACCGAGTTCTATCTGCACACCCTGCGCCAGTACCTCACCCGCTTCCGGGGCCGCCCGGTCACCGCCTTCGCCACCTTCGACGGACCCGAGGCGTCCAAGGCGCCCGACGCGTTCGTCACCGTGGGCCGCGCGCTCGGCCTCGCCGACGACACCGAAGAGGGCGCGAGCGTGCAGGTGCGCGGTCCGAAGGGGCAGCTGCTGGACGCCGTCGTCGACTTCCGCAACCCCTACTTCCTCGGGCTGCGCACGGACGACGCTCTCATCCGTTTCTTCGGCCGCAACCACTGGGGCTACATGGTCGGCATGTCGGTGCACGACTTCGCGCCCGGCGCCGACGCCGCGGCGGACGAGGAGATGTGGAAGGGCTGGCTGAACGGCGTGTTCAGCCAGCCCTGAGCGACGCCGGAGGTTACGGGCGGAAGCGCAGCACCTGCGGGTCGTGGTCGCTGATCTGGTCGTTGAACTCCGAGTTGATGTGCACGCTGTCGTACTCGAAGTCGCAGCCGCGCCGGATCGACGGGCTGACGAGGATCTGGTCCAGCGTCTGGGCGTTGCCCTGGTAGACGTAGGAGTAACGCTCGCTCTTCGGCAGCGACTTGATCGCCGACCACAGCTCGCCGTCGCCCTCGAGGATCTTCACGGTGTCGGAGAACTCGAAGTCGTTGATGTCGCCGAGGGCGATGACGTCCGCGTTCTTCTGCGTGTCGAGGATGTCCTTGACGAACGAGTGGATCGCCGTGGCCTGCGCGTGGCGCTGGACCTCGGAGCTGCGGCTCGGCGGCTGGTACTGCGCGGTCAGACCCTGGTCGCCACCCTTGGAGTTGAGGTGGTTGGCGATCACGAAGACGGTCTTGCCGCGGAAGACGAACTCGCCGGCCAGCGGCTTGCGGCTGTTGCCGAAGGCCGCGTTCGCCGGGTCGATCCGGCCGGGGGAGAGAGTCAGGGCGGCCTTGCCGCGCACCTTCGTCACACCGGCGGCGGTCGTGGCGTCGCCGCCCGCGCGGTCGGTGAAGGAGACCCGCTCCGGGTTGAACAGGAACACCTGACGGATGTTGCCGCCCGGCTCGCCGCCGTCGGCGTTGTTCACCGGGTCGATCGAGCGCCAGTCGTACTTCGGGCCGCCCGCGGCGACGATCGCGTCGGTCAGCTTGGTCATCGTCTGGTCGGCGGCGACCGTGCCGTCGTTCGTCGCGCCGTTGTTGTCCTGGATCTCCTCCAGGGACACGATGTCGGGCGACTGCAGGTGGTTCACGATCGCGGACGCGTGCTCGGCGAACGTGGCGTCGGACGGGTCCAGGTTCTCCACGTTGTACGTGGCGACCGCGAGCTCGCCGCGCGACTGCTTCTGCGTGGTCTCCTTCTGCAGCCCGGCGCTCTTCAGCGTGCCGAGCTGGTTGGCGACCAGGGTGTAGCCACCGAACTGGTTGTAGTCAAGCGGGCCCGAGGTGGCGCCCTGAAGGACGTCACCGACGTTCGCGGTGGGGAAGTCGGCGGTCTTGCCCAGGGACTGGATCTGGAGCCGGCCGGTGTTCTGGGAGTCGTAGGTGCCGTAGACCGTGCCGCCGCGGCGGTTGCGGTTCTCCCACGGCTTCACCGTGACCCACAGCTCGGTGTACGGGTCGGTGGCGCCGACCACGCGGGTATCGGCGACCTGGACGTTCTCGCCCTCCAGGGACTCGTAGTAGTCCAGGGCGTACTTCTCCGGCTCCAGGGTCAGGCCGTTGACGGAGCCGCCCGCGGCGGTGTCGCCCTCCGGGGTGTACGCGGCCGGGACCGACTTCGCGTCGATCACCTTGGCGGCGGGGACGGCGTTGCCGCTGGAGACGACGGTGATCACCGGCTTGGTGATCTCGGTCAGCGCCTGGTTGCCGGAGGAGGCGCCGCCCGGGACGTACTCCGAGACCGTGCCCGAGACCAGGACCGAGTCGCCGACGGCGACCTTCGGGGTGGAGCTGGTGAAGACGAAGACGCCCTCGCTGGTGGCCGGGTTGTCGTCCGGGGTCGGGTCCTGGATCCAGAAGCCTCTGGACGACCCGTAGGTGCGTACGCCGGTGACGATTCCGGCCACGTCCGTGACCTGCTTGCCGGCGTACGGGGATATTCGGGTACTGCCCTGGACGTCATGGATGCGCAGGGAGTCGGCGTGCGCCGGCGCGGTGATGACGACGGTGGACGCCGCGGAACAGACGGCGGCGACGGTGAGCGCGGCGAGACGCGCGGACTTCTTGCTCGGCAACGGGATCCCTCCGGGGACATACGTGGGTGCCGGGACGAGGTGAAAACGCGGGGTGGTGCAGGGGACCGGTCGGTCGCGGCCGGTGGGGCGGCAACGCGCGTAGAAAATACAGTGAACAGATGTCCGCCAAACTTCTACGCGCGTAATCTCCTGCGTGGTCACGCCACTTGTCAAGGTTTCGGCCATGTACACCGGCCGACAGCGAGATGAACCGGGCGGCATGGGTCGAAATCCGTCTAGGCTGAGCAACCGAGCCGCGGTGTGCAGCGGCTGATGAGCCGTGCCGCGTACGGCCGTGCAAGCGACTGGGAGAACCATCCGATGTCAGACAGCGCCCCCCTGCCGCCGGTACGGCTGCACCCCGAAGCGGAGCTGGCGCGGGACGCGCTGTCCACGCCGTTGCTCGCCCGCGCCGCACGGCTGGCCCGCTGGGCCGGGCCCGACACCCGCATCGACGCCGGGGGCGGCCTGGTCGACGAGCAGGTGCCGGCCGCCGTCGAGGAACTCGGACTGAGCGGGGACGACGCCGCCGCGTACGCGAGCGAGGCCTGGCGGGTCGCCGTCGACACCGGCCTGGTCGAGATCGTCGACGAGGAGAAGGGCACCGTCGCGGCCGGCGCGGACCTGGCGCTGCTGACCGGCGGTGCGCCCCATGACGTGCTCGCCGTCTGGCTCGGCGCGCTGGAGACGGTGCTCGCCGACGCGAGCGTGCCCGACCTCGACGACCTGGTCGACGCCATGGACGAGGGCGGCGAGGTCGACCTCTCCCGGCTGGACTGGGACCCGGAGGCCGAGGCGGAGTTCCTGGACGGCGTGCTCGGCAACCTGTATCTGCTGACGATCAGTGAGGACGGTCCGGGCGAGGGGCCCGTGCCGCTGCCGGCCCTCGCCGCGTCGATGATCGTGCCCAGCGACATGGGCGAGCCCACCAACGACGTACTGGAGCAGGTCTCCGACGCGATGATGCGCCTGGACGACCAGTTCCGGCTGCTGGACCCGGTCGGCCTGGTCGAGTACCAGCCCGTCGACGAGGCGCTGATGGCGGACGCCGAAACCGCCGAGGAACTGCCGGGCGGCGTCGACGACACCGACGTCTCGCGCTACGGCATGGTGCGGCTGACCCCGCTCGGGCTGTACGGGATGCGGGCGCGGCTGCTGGAGGCAGGGTTCGAGGCGCCCGCGGTCGGCGACCTCGCGGACAAGGGCGCCGACGCGCTGCTCGACGGGACGGCCCTGTTCCCGCAGACCGCCGCGCGGACCGAGACCGAGCAGTGGCTGGCCCGGCGTGAATCCCTCGCCGCGGCACGGGAGTTGCTGGCGGCGGCACGCGGCGCGGACGCCGGGGCGTCGCTGCGGCGGCTGCGCTGCCAGCAGGCGCTGTCGCTGGTGGGCCCGGAGGCCGAGCCGGCGCTGCGGGAGGTCCTCGACGATCCGGAACTGGGCGGGCTGGCACGGGTGTGGCTGACCGAGGCCGGGTTCACGGACGTGCCCGCGCCCTCCCAGGACCTGGTGTTCTGGCTGACCGTCGACACGGTGGCCGCGCAGCTCGCGGCCGAGGGGAACTCCGAGGAGCTCCAGGCACTGGTGGAGGGCCTGGCCGCCCAGCACAGCGGGTTCTTCGCGGCGGCCTGGCGGGTGGACCATCCGGCGACCGCGGACGTGCTGGAGGCGATGGGGCGGCTGCATCCGGACAAGAAGGTCGCCAAGGAGGCGCGCAAGGCCGCCTTCAAGGCCCGGTCGCAGCAGGGGGGTTGACACCGGTCGCGGGGTGCGGGGCGATGAGTCTTGTCGCGCCCGCGCGGCGGAGCCGCATATCGGCAGAGTCCCGCGCGCCTTAGCGCGTAGTTCAACTGGTGTTAAGGCGTGCGCGGAATTGTGGCGGCGTCGCGCAGTCCGCCACCCTCCACGGCACCCCTCTGTCACAGGAGACACCATGTCGCTCACCCGCAGGGACTTCGCCAGAACATCCGCGGTCACCGGTGTCGCGCTGGCAGGCAGCGCAGGCGTCCTCGCCACCGCGCCGAACGCGCTCGCCTCCACCGAGTCCGAGATCGCGAGCGAGGAGTCCGCGGACGCCCACGGTGGCGGGGTCGGCTACGGACCGCTCGTCCCGGACCCCAAGGGCCTCCTCGCGCTGCCCGCCGGCTTCAAGTACCGCGTCATCACCTACAGCGGGAAGACCAAGCTGGAGTCGGGTGAGTTCACCCCCTCCAACCACGACGGCACGGCCGCCTTCGACGGGCCGCGCGGCACCACCCTCCTGGTCAACAACCACGAGCTCGGCGGCCCTCGCGCCCAGTGGCCGTACCCGGTGCCGCTGACCGAGGGTCTCGTCTACGACCCGGCCGCCTCCGGCGGCTGCACCGTCGTCGAGGTTCGCCCCGACGGGCGCGTGGCCGAGTGGGTCGGCATCGCGGGCACCGCCACCAACTGCGCGGGCGGCAGCACCCCTTGGGACACCTGGCTCACCTGCGAGGAGACCGAGGACAAGGCCGGCGCCAACGGCATGACCAAGGACCACGGCTACGTCTTCGAGGTCGACCCCGCCGACCACCGCGCCAACAAGAACCCCAAGCCCATCAAGGCGTTCGGCCGCTACGCCCACGAGGCCGTCGTCATCGACCCCAAGCGCGGCCACGCCTTCCTCACCGAGGACGCCTCCAACCCCAACGGCCTGCTCTTCCGCTGGACCCCGCCCGAGCACTTCCACCACGGCCGCGGCAAGCTGCGCACCCTCGCCGACGACGCGGGCAAGCTGCAGGCGTTCAAGTGCTTCGACTCCGGTGGCAAGTTCGTCGACGACCTCTCCCGCGCCACGAAGATCGGCACGGTGTACGGCGTGGACTGGGTCGACGTGCCCGACCGTGACGCGCGCACGACCTCCGTGCGCAAGCAGTTCACCACCGGACAGGTCACCCGCGCCCGCAAGCTCGAAGGCATGTGGTGGGGCGACGGCGGCGTGTACATCGTCTCCTCCTACGCCCGCGCCGAGAGCCCCGGCCAGCCGCACGACGGCTCGGTCTGGTTCTACGACCCCAAGCGCCGCACCCTGACCCTGAAGGTCCTGATCGGCGTCAACCCCGATCCCTCCAAGGACGGCGCCTTCGACGGCCCCGACAACATCACCGTCTCCCCGTACGGCGGCCTCGTCATCGCCGAGGACGGCGAGGGGATCCAGCACCTGTTCGGGGCCACCGACAGCGGCCGCACCTACCCGATCGCCCGCAACGAACTGAACATCGGCACCGCGGAGGAGCCGGAGTACAGCGAGTTCACCGGCGTCACCTTCTCCTGCGACGGCCGCACCCTCTACGCCAACATCCAGTCGCCCGGAATCATGCTCGCCATCACCGGACCCTGGAAGCGCCAGCGGCGCTGAAACCCGCCTGCACCGGGAATTAATTCGTTCGCCCGGCCGGAGCTGCGCCTCCTACAGTGAGATCACAACGTCACGCACCTCCCGGTGCGATGGCAGCGGCTACTTCTTTGCAAGAGAATCCCTTGCCGCCGCCGACTTGATCTCGGGAGGCGCAGCTCATGGTGGGTGCCCGGTGCGCAGGCAACGGTTACTTCATTGGATCTGGCGGTTGCGGGTTCGAATCCCGTCATCGACCTCGGGTCGGTGTAGCTCAATTTGGTAGAGCACCAGGCTAAAGTCCGTCGCCGACTTCTGATCTCGGGCACCCATCTTCTGCTGCGCCTTCCTCCGAAACACGAACGAATTCGGGGGGAATTCACCATGGCGCGATTCAACACGCGCGCCGCCAAGGCGCGTGGGACCTCGCGGGTCACCTCGACGGGGCGCGTGCTGCGCACCTACGAGGGCGGCCGCGGCCGTGAGCGCGACGCGCGCTCCGAGCTCTTCCTGCTCGCCGTCTCCAACTTCGTGTCCCAGCAGACCTTCTACGAGACCGGCGCCGACCGCGACGACCGCTTCGCGCGGCTCGTGCGCGAACTCGCCGTGACCGACCCGCAGTGGACGGCCGGCCTGCTCGGCTGGCTGCGCGGCGAGGGCAACCTCCGTACGGCCTCCGTCGTGGGCGCCGCCGAGTACGTCAAGGCCCGCCTGGACGCCGGCGCCACCGACGGCCCGTCGAACCGGCAGGTCGTCGCCTCGGTGCTCCAGCGGCCGGACGAGCCCGGCGAGCTGCTCGCGTACTGGACGGCGCTGCATGGCCGTAACGTCCCCAAGCCCGTCAAGCGCGGTGTCGCGGACGCCGTACGGCGTCTGTACAGCGGCAAGTCGCTGCTGAAGTACGACACCGCGTCCAGGGGCTACCGCTTCGGCGACATCCTCAACCTGGTGCACGCGGCCCCGGACCCGGACAAGCCGTGGCAGGGCGAGCTCTTCCGGTACGCCCTCGACCGCCGGCACAACCCGGACACCGCGCAGCCGCCCGCGTCGAGCACCGTCCTCACCGCACACCGCGAGCTGATGGCGCTGCCGGTCGAGGAGCGCCGGGAGGTCGTCACGTCGGCGGACGGCGCCGAGCGGCTGGCGGCGGCCGGTATGACGTGGGAGGCGCTGGCGGGCTGGCTCCAGGGGCCGATGGACAAGGACGCCTGGGAGGCCGTGATTCCGTCCATGGGCGCCATGGCGCTGGTACGGAACCTGCGCAACTTCGACGAGGCCGGTGTGTCCGACGAGGTCGCGGCCCAGGTCGCCGCGCGGATCAGCGACCCGGCTCAGGTCGCGCGTTCGCGGCAGTTCCCCTTCCGCTACCTCGCCGCGTACCAGCACGCGCCCTCGCTGCGCTGGGCGTACCCGCTGGAGCAGGCGCTCGGCCACTCGCTGGCCAACGTGCCCCGGCTGCCGGGCCGCACGCTGGTGCTCGTCGACCGCTCGGGATCGATGTTCTGGTCGCGGCTGTCCGACCGCTCGCAGCTCACCCGGGCCGACGCGGCGGCGATCTTCGGTACGGCGCTCGCGCTGCGGGCGGCGGACGCCGACCTCGTGCAGTTCGGCTCCGACAGCCGCGAGGTCGTCTTCCGTAAGGGCGAGTCGGTGCTGAGGATCCTGGAGCGCTTCGGGGACCTCGGCGGCACGGACACCACCGAGGCCGTGCGCCGGCACTACCGCAGGCACGACCGGGTGCTGATCGTCACCGACGAGCAGTACGCGCCCAGCCACCACGGCGACCCGACCGAGCAGGTCCCCGCCGACGTGCCGGTCTACACGTGGAACCTCGCCGGGTACCGGGCGGGCCACGGCCCGTCGGGCACGGGGAACAGGCACACCTTCGGCGGTCTGTCCGACGCGGCCTTCCGGATGGTGCCGCTGCTGGAGGCCGCCCGGAACGCCGACTGGCCCTGGGCGGCCTGAGGCGGAACACCTCGAACGGGAGTGGCCCGCACCACGTGGGGAGTGCGGGCCACTCCGCTGTTCCGGTCCGCCGCGTCTTGCCGCGTCGCTGACTGACATCTAACATTTCAGTTCGTGGAGGCGATACGACCCGTCGGCCGGACCCTGCTCAGGGACCGGGCCTACGCAGCGATCCGGGACGCCATCGTCGCCGGGGACCTCGAGCCCGGCGCGGTGGTGCGGGACGCCGATCTCGCCGAGCGGCTGGGACTGTCCCGGGCGCCGGTGCGCGAGGCGTTCGCACGGCTCGTGGACGAGGGGCTGCTGGAGAGCAAGCCGCAGAGCTACACCCGGGTGACCCCGGTCGTCGCCGCCGACGTACGGGACGCGGCCGCCGTGGTCGGCGCCATGCACGAGCTGGTGACCAGGGCCGCCGTGCCCCGGCTCACCACCGCGGACCTGGACGTCATGCGCACCGCCAACGAGCGCTTCTCCGCCGCCGTCACCGCCGGCGAGGTGGACCTCGCGCTGCGGGCCGACGACGAGGTGCACGACGTACTGGTGCGCGTCAGCGGCAACCGCGCCGCCGCCGCCACCGTCGCGCGCTACACCCCGCTGATCCGCCGACTGGAGCGCCGTCGCTTCGGGGAGGGCGGCAACTGCCGTTCGGCCGGACTGCACGAGCGGCTCATCGCGGCCTGCGCGTCCGGTGACACGGACACCGCGGTCGGCGTCACGGCGGAGATCTGGCGCAGCCTCGCCGACCTGGTGGACCAGGACCTGGCCGACGACGACTGACCCGGGAGGACCCATGTCCCTTTCCTCGTACGACCGTTACCCCCTGCTCTTCGGTCCCTCACCCGTCCACCCCCTGGAGCGCCTGACCGCCCGCCTCGGCGGCGCCTCCCTCTGGGCGAAGCGTGAGGACTGCAACTCCGGTGTCGCGTACGGCGGCAACAAGACCCGCAAGCTGGAGTACCTGGTCGCCGACGCGCTCGCGCAGGGCTGCGACACGCTCGTCTCGATCGGCGGGGTGCAGTCCAACCACACCCGCCAGGTCGCCGCCGTCGCCGCCCGCGCCGGCCTCAAGTGCGTGCTGATCCAGGAGAGTTGGGTGGACTGGCCCGACTCCGTCTACGACAAGGTCGGCAACATCCTCCTCAGTCGCCTCGCCGGGGCCGACGTACGGCTCGTACGGGCCGGGTTCGGGATCGGCTTCAAGGAGAGCTGGGAGCAGGCGCTGCGGGAGGTCGAGGAGTCGGGCGGCAAGCCGTACGCCATCCCGGCCGGCGCCTCCGACCACCCGCTCGGCGGGCTCGGCTTCGCCGGATGGGCGTACGAGGTCGCCGCACAGGAACGGGAGTCGGGTGTCTTCTTCGACACGGTGATCGTCTGCTCGGTCACCGGATCCACCCAGGCCGGCATGGTCGCCGGCTTCGCCGCCCTGGAGGAGGCGGGCGGCCGGCCACGCCGGGTACTGGGCATCGACGCCTCCGCCAAGCCCGCCACCACCCGTGAACAGATCGCCCGGATCGCCCACCACACCGGACAACTCATAGGAGTGAAGCGTGAGTTGACCGAGGCGGATGTCGAACTCGACGAGCGCTATCACGCGGGCGTCTACGGCGTCCCCGACGAGACGACCCTGGAGGCGATGCGTCTGGCGGCCCGGACGGAGGGGATGGTGACGGACCCCGTCTACGAGGGCAAGTCGATGGCCGGGATGATCGACCTGGTCGAACGGGGGGAGATCGACCGGGACTCCACGGTGCTCTACGCCCACCTGGGCGGCCAGCCGGCACTGAACGCGTACAGCGCACTCTTCTAGGGTGACAGCTGGAGAGCACCCTCTTCGCAGGGGCGCGGGGAACCGCGCGGCCAGCCCCCACGACGCCGCAGCCGACGAACCGGCAAGCACGGCACCCCCGTAGTCGCACACTCCGGTTCCCCCGGCAGGGATAGGGTGCACAGCGTGTTGGCGGACGATCAGCAGCGGGAGCCGAGTGCCGACCGCACCGGCGATGCCCGGCGGCGGGCCACGATCCACGACGTCGCCAAGCTCGCCGGGGTGTCACGCCAGACGGTCTCGCGTGCGGTGAACGACAAGGGCGAGATCGACCCGGGAACCAAGGAGCGCGTCCTGGAGGCGGCGCGGCTGCTGGACTACCGGCCCAGCCGGTTCGCGCGCGGCCTGGTGCGCAAGGGGACCGTGACGGCCGGGCTGGTGATACCGGACCTGATGAACCCCTTCTTCCCGGAGGTGGCCGCCGGGGTGCTGGAGGCCGCCGAGCAGCGCGGCTGGCAGGTGGTCGTGTGGGACTCGCGTACCGACGAGGCCCGGGAACGGGAGGCGCTCGACGTGCTCTCGCACCAGGCGGACGCGGTGATGGGCTACTTCAGGAGCCCGGACGAGGAACTGGCCCGCCACCTCGGCGGGGTACCGCTGGTGCTGCTGGAACGCGGTCCGCAGCAGACCCGGTTCGCGGCCGTCGGCATCGACGCCGCGGCGGGCCTGGAGCAGGGCATGGCCCATCTGGTCGCCGCGGGGCATCGCCGTATCGGCATGCTGGACGGTGTGCACGGTCCCGTCCCCAGGCGCCATGCGTTCCTCGCGGAGGCCCGGCGGCACGGCCTGCCCGTGGACGACGGCTGGATCGCCATGTGCCCCGAGCACAGTGTGGCGGGCGGTGAGGAGGGCATGGGGCGCCTGCTGGACGCACGGCCCGACCTCACGGCGGTGTTCGGCTTCAACGACCTGATCGCGGTCGGCGCGATGCGTGCGGCCCGGCGCCGGGGCCGTCGGGTGCCGGACGAACTGGCCGTGGTGGGCTTCGACGGGCTGTCGCTGGGCGAGCTGGTCGACCCCGGTCTCACCACCCTGCACATCGACAAGCGCCGGCTGGGCCGGCTGGCCGTGGAGCAGGTGGCGCGGCTGCGGGCGGGGGAGGAGCCGATGAACGGCACCGACGCCTGGGTGGTCCCCGAACTGGTGGTCCGGGCCTCGGCGTGACGCGCCCGGCCGGGCCGGCCCGCTCGACGGGCGCGGCGAAGACGTGACGGCGCCGGGCGCCCCTCGCGGAAGGGGCGCCCCGCACGTCGTACGGTCGGCTACAGCGCCTGTGCCGCCGGCTTCACCATCCCGCGCACGGTCCGGGACTTCACGAAGTCGCCCATCGCCGTCATCTCCCACTCGCCGGAGAACTGGCGGATCATCTTCGCCATCAGCACGCCCGTCTGCGGCTCGGCGCTGGTGAGGTCGAAGCGGACGAGTTCCTCGCCGCTCTGGGCGTCGATCAGCCGGCAGTAGGCCTTGGCGACCTCGGTGAACTTCTGGCCGGAGAAGGAGTTCACCGTGAAGACCAGGCCGGTGACGTCCTGGGGCAGCCGGCCGAGGTCGACCGTGATGACCTCGTCGTCCCCGCCGCCCTCGCCGGTGAGGTTGTCGCCGGAGTGGCGGATGGCGCCGTTCACGATCTGGAGCTTGCCGAAGTAGCAGCTGTCGATGTGGTTGCGCTGCGGGCCGTAGGCGATGACCGAGGCGTCCAGGTCGATGTCCTTGCCGCGGTACGCCGGCTCCCAGCCGAGACCCATCTGGACCTGCGAGAGCAGCGGCCGGCCGCCCTTCATCAGGGAGACGGTCTGGTTCTTCTGGAGGCTGACGCGGCCCTTGTCGAGGTTGATCTTGCCGGCGCCGGGCGCGGGCGGGGCGGGAGGCGCCGCGGGGGCCGGGGGAGCGGCGGGAGCGGACACCGGCGGGGCCGGCGGTGCGACCGGGGGCTGCATGGTCGGCTGCGGCGGGGCCACGGGGGCGGCGGCCGGGGCCGGCTCCTCGACCGTGACGCCGAAGTCGGTGGCGATGCCGGCCAGGCCGTTCGCATAGCCCTGGCCCACCGCGCGGGCCTTCCAGGCGCCGTTGCGCAGATAGATCTCGACGACCACCAGTGCCGTCTCGGCGCCGAGCTGCGGGGGTGTGAAGGTGGCCAGGACGCTGTTGTCGTCGGCGCTGCGGATGGTCGCCGTCGGTTCGATGCCCTGGAAGGTCTGGCCGGCGGCGTCGGGGCTGGCGGTGACGACGATCTTCTCGATGCCCGGGGGCACGGCCGACGTGTCGACCGTGATCGCGTCGGGGGAGGTGCCGCCGCCCGACCGGTACGTCACGCCCGGGCCGCTGGGCTGGTTGTAGAAGATGAAGTCGTCGTCGGAGCGCACTTTGCCGTCGGCGGTGAGCAGCAGGCCCGATACGTCGAGCCGCACCGGGGCGGCGACGTCCACCGTCACGCGCGCGGTGGAGAGAGGGATGTTCGAGCCGGGGGTCATAGCTGTCATGCCCCGTGAACGAGCGGAGGCGCTTTACCGTTCCCTTACCCGGCAATCGGGTGGCACGGGTGCGGCGCCCCCGCCCGCCGGCCTACGGCACGACCACGATCTTGCGGCCCACACCCGACGCGAACTGCTCCAGCGCCTGCGGATACCGCTCCAGCGGGATGCGGTCGCTGATGAAGATCTCCGGGTCGAGGACACCGCCCGCGAACAGCTCCGCCGCCCGCTCGAAGCTGTGCAGGACGGCCATCGAGCCGGTGATGGTGATCTCCTGGTTGTAGATGCGGTACGGGTCGATGGTCACCCGCGTCGCGTAGTCCGCGACACCGAACTGGAGGAACGTGCCGGCCTTCGCCACCCGGTCCAGGCCGTCCTGGATGGCCGCCGCGTTGCCGGTCGCGTCGACGACCAGGTCCCAGCCCTGCGGACGGTCCAGTTCGTCGGGGTTCGCCGCCGACGCCGAGACGCCGAGGCGGCGGGCCGTCTCCAGGCGCTGCGGGTTGACGTCCACGACGTCGACGCTGGCCGCGCCGGTCCGCTTCGCGAGCTCCAGCATCATCAGGCCCATCGTGCCGGAGCCGTAGATCAGCACGTGCGCGCCGAGGCGGGACTGCAGGACGTCGTAGCCGCGCACCGCGCAGGACAGGGGCTCCACCAGGGCCGCGTCCTGGGTGCGGACGTGCTCGGGGAGCTTCACGCAGTTCGCCACGGGGGCGACGGCGAACTGTGCCGCGCCGCCGGCCGTGGTGACGCCGATCGCCGCCCAGCGTTCGCAGAGGTTGTTGTGGCCGGTACGGCAGTAGCGGCACTCGAAGCAGTACAGGGACGGGTCGACCGCGACCCGGTCGCCGACCGCCACCTCGGTGACCTGGGTGCCGACCCCGACCACCTCGCCGGCGAACTCGTGCCCGGGCACGATCGGCAGCTTCGGCGCGAACTCGCCCTGGAGGATGTGCAGATCGGTGCCGCACAGCCCGCAGGCCGCCACCTCGACGACGACCTCGCGCGGCCCTGGCGTCGGGTCCGGGACCTCGGCGACGACGGCCTTGCCCACGGACTCGATGACGGCGGCCTTCATTTCACGGCTCCCAACGACAGGCCCTGGACCAGCTTGTCCTGGGCGGCGAACCCCGCGGCGAGCACCGGCAGGGAGATGACGAGCGACGCGGCGCACACCTTCGCCAGGAACAGGCCCTGGCTGGTGATGAAGCCGGTCAGGAAGACGGGCGCGGTCTCGGCCACCACGCCCGTCAGGACTCGGGCGAACAACAGCTCGTTCCAGCTGAAGATGAAGCAGATGAGGGAGGTGGCGGCGATGCCGGGGAGCGCGATGGGGGCCACCACGCGCGTGAGGATCGTCGGCAGCCTCGCCCCGTCCACCCGTGCCGCCTCGATGATCGCGACCGGTATCTCGGCGAGGAAGGAGTGCATCATCCACACCGCGATCGGCAGGTTCATGGAGGTGTAGAGGATGACCAGCAGCCAGATGTTGTCGAGCATGTCCGTGTTCTTCGCGAACAGGTACAGCGGCAGCAGGCCCGCCACGGCCGGCAGCATCTTCGTCGAGAGGAAGAAGAACAGGACGTCGGTCCACTTCTTCACCGGGCGGATCGACAGCGCGTAGGCCGCCGGCAGGGCGAGGACCAGGACGAACAGCGTCGAGGCCACCGACGCCACCGTCGAGTTGATCAGTGCCGGCCAGGGGCTGGCGCCGCCGCCCGCGCCGAAGAACTCGCGGTAGCCGTCCAGCGTCAGCGACGCGGCGAACGACGGCGGGTTGGTCGCCGCGTCCTGCTCGGAGTGGAAGGACGTCAGCGCCATCCACGCGATGGGCAGGAAGAACACGATGCCGAGCAGCCAGGCCACCAGGCCGAGGCCGGCTCCCTTGCGGCGGCTGCGAAGTCGTACGGCCACGGCACTCATGCGCGCGACACCTCCTCGCGGAACAGGGACGACACCACGCGCAGCGCGAAGGTCGCGATGATGATCGAGCCGATGACCACCAGGACGCCGGCCGCCGAGGCGAGGCCGTTCTCGTGGGCCTGGTAGAAGCTCTGGTAGACGGTGTAGGGGAGGTTGGCGGTGCCGAGGCCCCCGGACGTGATCGTGAAGACCGCGTCGAAGTTCTGGACGATGTAGATCGAGCCGAGCAGGGCGCCGAGTTCGAGGTAGCGGCGCAGGTGCGGCAGCGTGAGGTGGCGGAAGATCTGCCAGTCGCTCGCGCCGTCGACGCGGGCCGCCTCGATCTGCTCGTGGTCACGGCTCTGCAGGCCGGCCAGCAGGATCAGCATCATGAACGGCGTCCACTGCCACACGAGGGAGGCCTCCACCGCGAGCAGCGGGGTGTTGGAGATCCAATCGGGCTGTGGGCCGCCCACATAGTGCAACAACCCATTGAACAGGCCGTATTCAGGGTTGTAGAGCACATGCTTCCAGAGCAGGGCCGCCGCCACCGGCACCACCAGGAACGGGGCGATCAGCAGCGTGCGGACCACTCCGCGGCCCTTGAACTTTCGGTCCAGCAGCAGGGCGAGCACCAGGCCGAGGACCAGGCTGGCCAGCACCACCGCGACCGTCAGGAGCACGGTCGTCCACACCGACTGGCGCAGGGCGGAGTCGGTGAGGACTTCCTGGTAGTTGTCCAGGCCGGCGAAGTGCCGGGCGTCCGGGTAGAGGGAGTTCCAGTCGAAGAACGAGATCACCAGCGTGGCCACGAACGGCAGCTGGGTCACCGCGATCATGAAGATCAGTGCGGGCAGCAGGGGTGCCCGGGTCGCCCAGGCGCGCAGCCGGGCGGAGGGCGGCCGGGTGGCCGGCACGGGAGTCGTGGCCACGGGGGCCGTTGTCGTCGCTGTCATCGCCCCTCGTACTCCTCGGAGATCTCGTCGGCGAGCTGCTGGGACTTCTTCAGGGCCGCGTCGACGGACTGGCGTCCGGCGATGGCCGCGCTGATCTCCTGGGAGACCTTGGTGCCGAGGTCGGTGAACTCGGGGATGCCGACGAACTGGATGCCGGGCGCCGGGCGGGCCTGTACGCCGGGGTCGTCCGGGCGGGCGCCCTCGATGGCCTCCTTCGTCATCTCCTGGAAGGCCGCCGCCTCCTCGCGGTAGGCGGGGTTGTCGTAGGTGGAGGCACGCTTGCCGGCCGGGACGTTGGACCAGCCGATCTCGTCGCCGACCAGCTGCTCGTACTGCTTGCCGGACGCCCAGGAGACGAACTGCCAGGCCTTGTCCGGGTTGCGGGACGCCTGCTGGATGCCCCAGGCCCAGGTGTAGAGCCAGCCGGAGGACTCCGTCTTCTCGACGGGGGCGGGGGCGTAGCCCACCTTGCCCTTGACCGGGCTCTTCGCCGCCTCCAGCGAACCGGCCGCGGAGGTGGCGTCGTACCACATGGCGACCTTGCCCTGGGTCATGTTGTTCAGGCACTCGGCGAAGCCGGACTGGGCGGCTCCGGACTCACCGTGCTCACGCACCAGGTCGACATAGAACTTCGTCGCCCTCTCCCACTCGGGGGAGTCCAGCCGCGCCTTCCAGCCCTTGTCGAACCAGGTGCCGCCGAAGGTGTTGACGACGGTGGTGAGCGGGGCCATCACCTCGCCCCAGCCGGGCAGGCCGCGCAGACAGATGCCCTTCATGCCCGGCTCGGCGCCGTCCGTCCGCGCCGCGAGGTCCGCCACCTGCTGCCAGGTGGGGTGGGCGGGCATTTCCAGGCCCTCCTTCTCGAAGATGTCCTTGCGGTACATCAGGAAGGACGACTCGCCGTAGAAGGGCTGGCCGTAGAGCTTGCCGTCGTCGCCGGTCAGGGACTGGCGCATCGGCTTGAGGATGTCCTGCTCGTCGTAGTCCGGGTCCTCGGCGACGTAGGAGTTCATCTCCTTCAGCCAGCCGTTGCGGGCGTAGATCGGTATCTCGTAGTTGGAGAGGGTGGCCACGTCGTACTGGCCCGCCTGGTTGGCGAAGTCCTGGCTGATCTTGTCGCGGACGTCGTTCTCGGGCAGGACGGTGAAGTTGACCTTGATGCCGGTCTCATCGGTGAAGCGGGGGGCGAGTTTCTGCAACTCGGTCATCTGGGGGTTGTTGACCATGAGGACGTTGATCGAGTTGCCGCCCGACCCCGCCCCGCCGGCGCCGACCCAGCAGCCGGAGAGCAGCGGGGCGAGCAGCGTCCCTGCGGCGGCCGTGGCGAGCGTGGCTCGCTTGGGCCGTCGACGGCTCTGGGTTCGCATGGATCGCTCCTGGACGTATGGGGGGATGGAGGAGAAGAGGGGACAGGGGAAGGGGATGTACATGGAGATAAAGGGCGAGCGAGGGCGTATGAGTGCCCCCGGGGAGTGGGTTCGCCGATCAGACGCGGATGACCTGGGGTCCCAGGAGTGAGTAGCGGTGCGCCTCGGCCGCCGGGAGCAGCGTGCTCGTCACGATCGTCTCCAGCGTGCCGATGTCCGCGAACCGGCAGAAGCTGACCGCGCCGAACTTGGTGTGCACGCCCGCGAACACCGTGCGGCGCGCGGCCCGGATGGCCTGCGCCTTGACCTCGCTGACGGCCGGGTCGGGGGTGGTCAGGCCGTGTTCGCGGGAGATGCCGTTGGCGCCGATGAACGCCAGGTCGATGACGAAGCCGGCCAGCATCTTCGTCGTCCAGTGGTCGACGGTGGCCAGGGTGCCGGACCGTACCCGGCCGCCGAGCAGCAGCACGGAGGCGTTCTCGGACTCGGCCAGCGCGCCCGCGACCGGCAGGGAGGCGGTGACCACGGTCAGCGGCCGGTCCAGCGGCAGGGCCTCGGCGATGAGCTGTGGGGTGAAGCCCTCGTCGACGAAGACCGTCTCGGCGTCCCCCAGCAACTCGGCCGCGGCGGTCGCGATCCGGCGCTTCTCGGGGACATGGCTGGTGGCGCGGAAGGCCAGCGTCGTCTCGAAGCCGGCGCTCTCCACGGGGTAGGCGCCGCCATGGGTACGGCGGAGCAGTCCGTGGTCCTCCAGGACGCGCAGATCCCGCCGTACGGTCTCCTTCGCCACGCCGAGCTCGTCGGCGAGCGCGGTGACGTCGACCGAGCCGTCACGGCGTGCGGCCAGCACGATCTCGCGTTGGCGTTCTTCCGCCGTCCTCGTGCTCATGCCGACACCTGCCTTCCGCTTCGCTGCCCGTTCGGGCCCGGTGGGACCCATGGGGGAAGTTCTACAGCGGGTGTCCGGCACTGACCAGCTCTGTTACAGGTTCGATGCTGCCCGGGTATGCCCGTTCGGCAGGCACCGTGACCGTCTCGGACCTGCGTGGTTGCGGTGTGACGGGTGAGATCGGGCGGGTACGGCGCCCGGATGCGCGTGTGGGCGGGCCCGTTCTGTGCCCGCCCGCGTTTTCGCGCCGTCCCGTTTCGGTCAGTACGGCCAGATCGGCGGGTCGCTCACGAAGTGCCCGCCCAGGTAGGCGTGTGCGATGTTCTCGGGGTCGAGCTCGCCCTGCTCGGCGATCAGCTTCTCGGCGTACGGCTCGGAGTCGTCCTGCGGGTCGTAGCCGAGGGAGCGGGCGGAGGTCAGGTCCCACCACAGGCGGGTGTTCGCGGAGGAGCCGTGGACGACCGTGTGCCCGACGTTCTGCGCGGTCAGGGCCGCGTGGAAGAGGCGGGCGCCGTCGGCCGGGCTCATCCACACCGAGAGCATGCGCACGCTGGTGGGCTCGGGGAAGCAGGAGCCGATGCGCACCGACACCGTCTCCAGGCCGTGCTTGTCCCAGTAGAACTGCGCGAGGTCCTCGCCGAAGGACTTGGACAGGCCGTAGAAGGTGTCGGGGCGGCGCGGGGTGTCGATGGGGATGAGGGGGTCGTCGCCCCGGGGGCGGGGCGTGAAGCCGACCGCGTGGTTGGACGAGGCGAAGACGATCCGCTCGACGCCCTCCTGGCGGGCGGCCTCGTACAGGTTGTACGTGCCCTCGATGTTCGCCCGCAGGATCTTCTCGAACGGGGCTTCCAGGGAGATGCCGGCGAGGTGGATGATCGCGTCGACGCCCCGCACGGCCTCGCGCAGCGCGTCCCGGTCGGCGAGGTCGGCGACGATCGCGTTCGGCGCGCCCTCGACGGGGCGCAGGTCGAGCAGGCGCAGCTCGTAGCCGTACGCCGGGAGCAGGTCGCGCATCAGGGTGCCGAGGCCGCCGGCGGCGCCGGTGAGCAGAACGGTGCGGGGGGCTGGCATCCTCGGTTCTCCTTGAGTCCAGGGCCGTATGCATGCGCGCACGGTATTCACATTCATGGACAAGCTAAGGATCAACGACCTTGCCCGTCAAGGGTGGTGCGGCTTGCGTTCATAAACGTAAACTCTGATCAGGATCCTGTATGTGGTCGTCCTCGTCCTATCTAGGGAGAGCCCGTGACGCCAGCCCCTCTCGCCGCACGCCTGAGCATCCCCGGCGGGCCGCTGTTCTTCCCCGTCACCGCCTACGGTCCCGACGGCTCGGTCGACCTCGACACCTACCGCACCCATGTGCGCCGCGGCGTCGAGGCCGGGGCCTCCGCCGTGTTCGCCTGCTGCGGCACCGGCGAGTTCCACGCCCTCACGCCCGAGGAGTACGAGGCGTGCGTGCGGGCGGCCGTCGAGGCGGCAGGGGGCCGGGTGCCGGTCGTCGCCGGCGCCGGGTACGGCACCGCCCTCGCCGTGCGCTACGCCCGCCTCGCCGAGGGCGCCGGCGCGGACGGGCTGCTCGCCATGCCGCCGTACCTCGTCGTCGCCGGGCAGGAGGGGCTGCTGCGGCACTACCGCGAGGTCGCCGCGGCGACCTCGCTCCCGGTGATCGTCTACCAGCGCGACAACGCCGTGTTCACCCCGGAGACCGTCGTCGAACTGGCCCGCACGGACGGCGTCATCGGCCTCAAGGACGGCCTCGGCGACCTGGACCTCATGCAGCGCGTCGTGAGCGCGGTACGCACCGACTTCCCCGGCGAGTTCCTGTACTTCAACGGACTGCCGACCGCCGAGCAGACCCAGCTCGCCTACCGCGCCCTCGGCGTCACGCTCTACTCCTCCGCGGTGTTCTGCTTCGCCCCGGAGATCGCCCTCGCCTTCTACCGGGCGCTGGAGGCGGGCGACGACACGACGGTCCACCGCCTCCTGGACGGCTTCTACCGGCCGTTCGTCGAACTGCGCGCCCAGGGCCGCGGCTACGCCGTCGCGCTGGTCAAGGCGGGCGTCCGGCTGCGCGGACTGGACGTCGGGGAGGTCCGGCCCCCGCTGCACGAGCCGGGCGAGGACCATGTCAAGCAGCTCGCCCAGGTGATCGAGCGCGGCTACGCGCTGCTGGAGCAGGACCCGGAGGAGACCAAGTGAAGGCGTCGGCATTCGTCTACCCCTGGGACGTCAACGGGGACCCCGAGGCGCCCGGGAGGATCGCCGACCTCGGCGTGCGCCAGGTGACGCTCGCCGCCGCCTACCACTCCACCCGCGCCCTCACCCCCCGCCACCCGCGCCACCGCATCGTCACCGCCGGGCACGCGGCCGTGCTGTACCCGGCGGACGACCGCTGGGAGGGCCGCGCACTGCGCCCGTACCCCGCCGGGGACTGGGCGCCCGGCGACGCCTTCGGCGAGGCCGCGGCCGCGCTCACGGACGCCGGTCTGGAGGTGCACACCTGGGTGGTCCTCGCGCACAACTCCCGCCTGGGCGCCGAGCATCCGGACACCTCCGTCGTCAACGCCTACGGCGACCGCTACCCGTGGGCCCCGTGCATCGCGCAGCCCGCCACGCGCGCGTATCTCGTCGACCTGGCCGCCGAGGCCGCGGTCCGGCCCGGGGCGCGCGGCACCGAACTGGAGTCCCTCGGCTGGTACGGGCTGCAGCATCTGCACGCCCACGACAAGACCGCCGGGGTCACGCTCGGCGACGCCGGGCACTACCTGATGGCGCTCTGCTTCTGCCCGGTCTGCAAGAAGGGCTACGGCGACCAGGGCCTGGACGCCGACGAGTTGGCGGCCGCCGTACGGGACGCCCTGGAGCCGCTGTGGCAGGGGGCACCGGACGACGCGGGCTGGGCCGGGGTCGAGAAGCTGCTGGGTGCGCGGACGGCGGCGGCCACGCGCGCGTGGCGGGACACGACCGCCCGCACGCTCCAGGAGACGGCCGTGCGCGCGGTCCGCGAGGCCGCACCCGACGGCTTCCAGGTCCTGCTGCACGCCGACCCCGTGACCTACCACGTGGGCGCCAACGTGGGCGTCGACCCCGCACACATCCTGTCCGTCGCGGACGGCGTGGTCGTGCCCTGCGCGGGCGGACCCGGTCTGCTCACGCCCTTCGCCGAGCAGGGGCGCGCGGGCGCGGTCCTCGCCGCCAACCTCGGTGTGGTCTCCGGGATGGGCGGCAGCCCGGGCACGCTCGCCGAGGACGCGGCACGCGCGCGTGAGCTGGGCGCCACGCAGATCCGGCTCTATCACGCGGGGTTGGCGTCGGACGGCGACCTGGAGGCGGTACGGGAGGGCCTCGGCGCGCTCTGAAGCAGCGGCACGGCGCTCGCCAGCCACAGCACACCCAGGACCGGCAGCACGAGTCGCGCGTCGAGCAGTTCGACCAGGGCGGACCCGGCCGCCAGCCCGATGACGTTCGGGGCGAACACGAGCGTGTTGGCCGTCGCCGCCGTACGCCCGAGCAGTGCGTCCGGCGTCTCGCGCTGCACGGCCGTGAGCGCGGCGATCAGGACGCAGGGCAGGCCCGCGCCGGCCGCCGCGCTGCAGGCCAGGGCCACCGGGTCGGACGGGATCGCGCGCAGGCCCGCGGCGACGGCCGTCAGGGCGATGCCGTACCCGGCGAACCGGCGCTCGCCGAAGCGGCGCAACGCCGGCCCCGACAGCAGCCCGATCGCCACCGAACCGGCGCCCTGGACGGCATACGGCACACCGGCGTACGCGGGGGCGTGCCCGAGGCTGTCGATGACGGCGTAGATCATCGCGCCGTTGAGGCCGGCGAACAGCATCGTGGTGCCGCCGGCCAGGACGAGCGGGCGCAGGCGGGGGTGCGTCCACAGGTGACGGGCGCCCTCGGCGGTCTGCTCGCGCCAGCCGCCCGCCGGGGGCTCCGGCCTGCTCTCGCGCACCCGCAGACCGGCGTACAGGCCGGTGGCGAGCACGAACGTGACCGCGTCGAGCAGGGCGACGCCCCCTCCGCCGTACGCCGCGTAGAGACCGGCGCCGGCCAGCGGGGCGAGTAGCTTCATGCCCTCGTTGGCGGTCATCCGCAGTCCGTTGAAGTCGCCGAGCAGCGGCGTCGGGACGGCGCTCGCGACCAGCGCGGACTCCGCGGCGTCATGGACGACGCCCGCGGCGCCGTAGACGAACAGCACGGCGAACACCAGCCAGACCCGGTCCGCCGAGTCCACGGCGAAGAGGGTCGGCAGCAGCGCGGCCAGGAGCAGGTTCACCCCGATCAACAGGGGCTTACGGCGGGCCCGGTCGGCCAGTGTGCCGAGAACCGGCCCGGCCAGGGTGGGCGCCCACATGGCGAGCATGCACAGCGCCGCCAGTCCGTCGGAGCCGGTGAGTTCCTTGACCCATACGCCGGAGACCAGCCACAACGCGGACGTACCGAAACCGGAGATCACAACACCGGCAAAATAGAAACCGGCGTTGCGATCGCGAAGAACACGGGGGAGGGCCCAGGGGATGGTGGGGGTCGTCATGAGTGGCCACTGTGCGGCTAAGGCGGGGGTGACGGGATCGGGCGTCCGCCCTAGTCGGCCGGCCGCCGCCGGACATGACGTAGGCGCATGATTCCCGGGGGTCGCCGCCCGTCGGCGAGAACCCGTTGGAAGCTGGCGGTTCAGGTGCTGGGGTGGGTGCGGGGGCGGTCATAGCGTGGTGAATCGTCCAAGTCGTCTGCTGGAAAAGGCACTTCCCATGCAATACGTCGCGCCCGTCGGCGTCGGTCTGCTCTACGCCCTTCTGATGTCCCTCGTCCGGGAACCGCACCGGCGGCGTTTCAACGCGGTCATGGTTGCCGGAGCGGGTGCCGCCTATCTGAGCGGGGGCGGTCTCGGCGGCTGGGAATTCGTGTTCACCGCGGTCGTCACCTATGTCGCCTATCGCGGCCTGGATTCCTGGGCCTTCATCGGCGTCGCCTGGCTGCTGCACACCGCGTGGGACATCGTCCACCACGTCAAGGGCAACCCGATCATTCCCTTCGCCCACAGCTCCTCGCTGGGGTGTGCGATCTGTGACCCGGTGATCGCGCTCTGGTGCTTCGCGGGTGGGAAGACGCCGAAGGAGCTGGTGGCGTGGGTGCGGGGGGCCAGGGAGCGCAAGGGTGCGGTGCCGGGGGAGAGGGGGCGGTCGGGGGAGACGTCGGCCGGGGTGGCCGGGGCGTAGGGCGGGTCCGGTCCGGCGCCCGGGCATGGGCGCCGGATCGTCCCTCCGGCGGCGATGACTTTCGCCGCCCGGGCCGGTCCACCTTCCAGGAACAGATCTGTGAGGAGCCTGCCCATGACCGACCCGACCATCGACCTCGGACCGCAGACCCGCGTCGTCGCCCGTCTCGCCGAGGCGGTCACCGACGAGCAGCTCTCGGCACCGACGCCCTGCCCCGAGATGGCTGTGCGCAATCTGCTGGGCCACCTGCTCGGCCTGTCCGTCGCCTTCCGTGACGCCGCCCGCAAGGACCTGGGACCCACCACCGACACCGACCCGGGCTCCGCCGTCCCGGACATCGGCCCGGGCTGGCGCGAGGAGCTGCCCAAGGTGCTCGACGAACTGGGCGAGGTGTGGCGCGCCCCGGACGCGTGGACCGGCATGACCCGCGCGGGCGGCATCGACCTGCCCGGTGCCGTCGCCGGCGCGGTCGCCGTGGACGAGCTCGTGATCCACGCCTGGGACCTCGCCGTCGCCACGGGCCAGCCGTACGACCCGGACCCGGCCGCCCTGCGGATGTCCCACGACTTCCTGCGCGCCTCGGCCGACGCCGGCGACGACGGCGGCGGTATCTTCGGCCCCGTCGTCCCGGTTCCGGCCGACGCGCCCCTGCTGCACCGCGCGGTGGGCCTGAGCGGGCGGGATCCGGGCTGGAAGCCGGCGTCGTAGGGCGCAGCGCGCACGCGACGACGAGTTGACGGGCCCCGCCGGCATCGGCCGCGCGAGGGCCCGATCGCGTGAGCCTCGGTCCCTGCCCCGGTCCCAGCGTCGGTGTCAGCCTCGGTCCCTGCCCCGGTCCCAGCGTCGGTGCCAGCCCCGGTGCCAGTCCCAGTCCCAGTCCCAGTCCCGGCCCCAGCCCCGGTGCCAGTACCAGTCCCGACCCGTACCGGCCCCAGTCCCGACTGGTGCCGGCCCCCGTCCCGGCACCCGCGGTTCCGCGTTCCGGTTACGCGTTCCGGGTTCGCGGTTCCGCGGGTTCGCGGGTTCCGCCTGACCCCGCATGCGCAGGCGTCTGACCTCGCATGCGCAGGCGCCTGACCAGCGCGGTCTCGGCCCCGAGCCGTTCGGTGCGCCCCCGACCCCCGTACCGTTTCCCGAACTTCCTTCGTCAGAAGCGTTGACGAATCATGCGCCCCCTCCTACTTTCATCGCGTCGTACTTCGTACGTCATATATGAGACGCGATACGTGAGATCCGATACGCGAGACCAGTCCCTGGGCCCCGCGAAGATCCGAGAGGCGCGCATGACCTCTGTGCCCACGCCGATCCCGTCCCGCACGCAGTACGTGCTGGAGGAGATCAAACGCCGCATCCTCACCGGGCAGTTGACGCCCGGTCAGGCCCTGGTGGAGACCGAGCTCGCCGCGCAGTTCGGGGTGTCGAAGACCCCCGTGCGGGAGGCGCTCAAGACGCTGGCCGGGACCGGGCTGGTCGTGATGAACCAGTACAAGGGCGTCACGGTGCGCATGGTGGACGCGGACATGGCGCGCGAGGTCTACGACGTACGGCTGCTGCTGGAGCCCGAGGCGCTCAAGCGGGCCGTCCGGCGCGGAGCCTCCCTCGACGCCGCCCGGGACGCGCTGACCCGCGCCGACGACGCCACCGACACCGCCGAACGCTCCCTCGCCAACCGGGAGTTCCACCGCGCCCTGTACCTGCCGTGCGGCAACCCGCTGCTCGGCCGGATGCTCGACGAGGTGCGCGACCAGGCCGCCCTCGTCTCCGCCGTCGCCTGGGCCGCCTCGCCCTCCTGGGAGCGCGAGGCCGGCGAGCACCGGGAGATCCTGCGGCTGGCGCTCGAAGGGGACGCGGACGGCGCCGCGCGCGCCCTGCACGCGCACATCGCGTCGTTCGTGCGACGGGCCTTCCCGGACGCGGGAGTCGAGGCCCAGGGAGAGGACGGTCCGGCATGACCACGACGTTCGAGCCGCAGCGGACGGCCCTGGCCGACGTGGTGGCGATCCCGGTGACCCCGTTCGCCGCGGACGGCCGCGTCGACGAGGACGCCCACCGGGCCCTGCTGCGTCGTCTGCTCGACGGGGGCATCACCACGCTCACGCCCAACGGCAACACCGGCGAGTTCTACACCCTCACCCCGGAGGAGCGCCGCCTGGTCACCGAGCTGACCGTCGACGAGGCCGGCGGGAGCGCCGACATCGTCGTCGGTGTCGGCCACGACGTGCCCACCGCCGTCGCCTCCGCGCGGCACGCCCGCGAACTCGGCGCCACGATGGTGATGGTCCACCAGCCCGTCCACCCGTACGTCTCGCAGGCCGGCTGGGTCGACTACCACCGGGCCATCGCCACGGCCGTCCCCGAGCTCGGCGTCGTCCCGTACATCCGCAACGCCCAGCTGACCGGCGCCCGCCTCGCCGAACTCGGCGACGCCTGCCCGAACGTCGTGGGCGTGAAGTACGCCGTCCCGGACGCGGCCAGGTTCGCCGCCTTCGCGCGGGACGCCGGACGCGACCGCTTCATATGGGTCGCCGGACTCGCCGAGCCCTACGCCCCCTCGTACTTCTCCGCGGGCGCCACCGGCTTCACCTCCGGGCTCGTGAACGTCGCGCCGTCCGTCTCGCGCGACATGCTGGAAGCGCTGCGGTCCGCTGACTACCCGGCCGCGATGAAGGTCTGGGAGCAGATCCGCCGCTTCGAGGAACTGCGCGCCGCGAACGGCTCCGCCAACAACGTCACCGTCGTCAAGGAGGCCCTGGCCTCCCTCGGCCTGTGCCGCCGCGACGTTCGCCCGCCCAGCCGGGAGCTGCCCGAGGACGAGCGCGCCGAGGTCGCCGCCATAGCCGCCGGGTGGTCCGTATGATCGACAGAAAGCGTCCCGAGGACCTCAGAAGCCACCAGTGGTACGGCACCGAGGGGCAGCTGCGCACCTGGTCGCACAACGCCCGCATGCGCCAGCTCGGCTATGAGTCGGAGGAGTACCGGGGCCGCCCGGTGATCGCCGTCCTCAACACCTGGTCCGACATCAACCCCTGCCACGTCCACCTGCGCGAGCGTGCCGAGGCGGTCAAGCGGGGGGTGTGGCAGGCGGGCGGCTTCCCGCTGGAGTTCCCGGTCGCCACGCTCTCGGAGACGTACCAGAAGCCGACCCCGATGCTGTACCGCAACCTGCTCGCGATGGAGACGGAGGAGCTGCTGCGGTCGTATCCGGTCGACGCGGCGGTGCTGCTCGGCGGCTGCGACAAATCGACGCCGGCGCTCCTCATGGGCGCGGCCTCGGCCGACGTTCCCTCGGTCTTCGTCCCCGCCGGGCCGATGCTGCCGGGGCACTGGCGCGGGGAGACCCTCGGGTCCGGCACCGACATGTGGAAGTACTGGGACGAGCACCGCGCGGGCAATCTCACGGACTGTGAACTGCGCGAGCTCCAGGGCGGGTTGGCGCGTTCGCCCGGTCACTGCATGACCATGGGCACCGCCTCCACGATGACCGCGGCGGCGGAAGCCCTCGGCATGACCCTGCCCGGCGCCTCCTCGATCCCCGCCGTCGACTCCGGGCACGAACGGATGGCCGCGGCCTCCGGGCGCCGGGCCGTGGACCTCGCGTGGAGCGGTCTCAAGCCGTCCGGGATCCTCACCCGCGAGGCATTCGAGGACGCCGTCGCCACGGTCCTCGGGCTCGGCGGCTCCACCAACGCGGTGATCCACCTGATCGCGATGGCCGGCCGGGCACACGTCGAGCTCACCCTCGACGACTTCGACCGCATCGCACGCACCGTGCCGGTGCTGGCGAACGTCCGGCCCGGCGGGCGGACGTACCTCATGGAGGACTTCTACTTCGCCGGCGGCCTGCCCGCGTTCCTCTCGCGGATCGCCGACCTGCTGCACCTGGACCGGCCGACGGTCAACGGCACCCTGAGGGAGCAGATCGACGGCGCCGTCGTCCACGACGACGACGTGATCCGCACCCGCGAGAACCCGGTCGCCGACGAGGGCGGGGTCGCCGTGCTGCGCGGCAACCTCTGCCCGGACGGCGCCGTCATCAAGCACGTCGCCGCCGAACGGCATCTGCTCAAGCACACCGGTCCGGCCGTGGTCTTCGACGACTACCGGACCATGCAGCGGACCATCGACGACCCGTCCCTCGGCATCACCGCCGACAGCGTGCTGGTGCTGCGCAACGCCGGGCCCAAGGGCGGTCCGGGCATGCCCGAGTACGGCATGCTGCCGCTGCCCGGCCATCTGCTGAAGCAGGGCGTGCGGGACATGGTGCGGATCTCCGACGCCCGGATGAGCGGCACGAGTTACGGAGCCTGTGTACTGCACGTGGCGCCCGAGTCGTACATCGGCGGACCGCTCGCCCTGGTCAGGACCGGCGACCCGATCACCCTCGACGTGGAGGCCCGCACCCTCCAGCTCAACGTGGACGACGCGGAACTTCAGCGCCGCCGGGCCGAGTGGACGCCGCCGCCCGAACGTTACGAGCGGGGCTACGGCGCGCTCTACAACGAACAGATCACCCAGGCCGACACCGGCTGCGACTTCGCGTTCCTCGCCCGGCCGGGCAAGGTCGCCGACCCCTACGCCGGCTGACCGGCGGCACGACCCCGCACCGCCCCGCACCGCCCCGTTCGGACAGAACGCACAGCCCTGCACAGCGAGAAAGCGCTTCCCGAACGACGTACGCACCCCCGCACGACGTACCAGAACGGAGACCAGTCATGGCCCAAGCCGCAGCCGTGGCGAAACCGCCCGCGCCACCCCGGCGACGCCGTGCCTCCGCCACGCCGCGCAGGCTTCCTTATCTGCTGATCGCCCCGGCGGTCCTGCTCATGCTGGGTTTCATCGCCTACCCGGTCATCAGCGTCTTCTACTACAGCCTTCAGGAGTACAACCCCACCAAGCCGTGGCGGAACGGCTTCGCGGGCCTGGACAACTTCGTCCACGCCTTCACCGACGACCCGCTGTTCTGGGACACCCTGGTCTTCAGCGCCAAGTGGGTGGTCGTCGAGGTCGGACTCCAGCTGCTGTTCGGGCTCGCGCTCGCGCTGATCGTCAACCAGACCTTCGCGGGCCGTGCGCTGGGCCGCGCGCTCGTGTTCTCCCCGTGGGCCGTCTCCGGCGTGCTGACCTCGGCGATCTGGGTGCTGCTCTACAACTCCCAGACGGGCATCACCCGTTACCTCGCCGACGCCGGCATCGGCTCCTACGGCACCAGCTGGCTGTCGGACACCTCGACCGTCTTCCCGGCGGCGATCGTCGCCGACCTGTGGCGCGGTGTGCCGTTCTTCGCGATCCTCATCCTCGCCGACCTCCAGTCCGTCTCCAAGGACCTCTACGAGGCCGCCGAGGTCGACGGGGCCGGCCGGATCAAGCAGTTCTGGTACATCACGCTGCCCCATCTGAAGGACGCGATCGTCCTGTCCACGCTGCTGCGCGCGGTGTGGGAGTTCAACAACGTCGACCTGCTCTACACGCTGACCGGCGGCGGCCCCGCGGGAGTGACCACGACCCTGCCGCTCTACATCGCCAACACCAGCGTCGACGCCCACAACTTCGGCTACGCGTCCGCCCTGACCACGGTCGCGTTCGTGATTCTGCTCTTCTGCTCGATCGTCTATCTGCGGCTGAGCAAGTTCGGAGGTGAGGACAAGTGAGCGTGAAGGAAGCCACCAAGGCCGCGCCGGCGCCCGTGCGCACCGCCCCCGAACCGCCGCGTCCGGCGAAGCGGAACCGCTCCTGGGACGAGGTCCCGCGCTGGCAGATCTACCTCCCGCTGTCGGTCTACCTCGTCTTCACCCTCATCCCCTTCTACTGGATCCTGCTGTTCTCGCTGCGCCCGTCCGGCTCGACCTCGCTCGTGCCCTGGCCGATGACCTTCGACCACTTCGAGAAGGTCTGGACGGAACGGGCCTTCGGCACCTACTTCCAGAACAGCGTGCTGGTCGGCGTCGTCACCCTGCTGATGACGACCCTCGTCGCCCTGGCCGGCGGCTACGCCCTCGCGCGCTTCAACTTCAAGATCAAGCGGGCGTTCATGCTCGCCCTGCTCTGCTCCCAGTTCGTGCCGGGCGCGCTGCTCCTGGTACCGCTGTTCGAGATCTTCGCCGAGCTCCGGATGATCAACTCCCTGGGCAGCGTCATCATCGCCGAGACGGTGTTCCAGCTGCCGCTGTCGATGATCCTGATCAGCAACTTCATCAAGAACGTGCCGTACTCCCTGGAGGAGGCGGCCTGGGTCGACGGCTGCAACCGGATGAGGGCCTTCAGGATCGTCGTCCTGCCCCTGCTGCGGCCCGGTCTGATCGCCGTCGGCTCCTTCGCCTTCGTGCACTCCTGGAACCACTTCCTGTTCGCCCTGATGTTCCTCAACAACCAGGAGAAGCAGACCATCCCGGTCGGCCTCAACACCCTGATGGGTGCGGACAGTGTGGACCTGGGCGCGCTCGCGGCCGGCGGCATCATCGCGGCCGTGCCGGTGGTGATCGTGTTCGCGTTCATCCAGAAGTGGCTGATCACCGGGTTCAGTGCGGGGGCGGTGAAGGGATGACACTCCGTCAGGCAACGACTCCCGGTACGTCCGCGGCACCGTGGTGGCCGGTTACGCGGTTCCCCGTGCCCCTCGGGGGAGCTGCCGCGGACGCCCCGCTCGGTGACATCGGCCGCGGGAGGATCCCATGAGCACGGCCGTACCCCTCGTGCTCGCGGGCGCGCGCGGCCACGGCCGGTGGCATCTGGACAACGTCCGCCGGCTCCAGGACAAGGGCATCGTGCGACTGGCGGGGATCTGCGAGCTGACTCCGCTGAGCCGGGACGAGCTGCCCGAGGGCCTGGGCTCGCCGGCGCAGTCCGCCGACTTCGGCGCCCTCCTCGATGCCACCGGTGCCCGGGTCGCGGTGATCTGCACGCCGATCCCGACCCACACCGACCTGGCGCTGACGGCGGCCCGCAGGGGCGTGCACCTGCTGCTGGAGAAGCCGCCCGCCCCGTCGTACGCCGAGTACCGGCGCATGGCGGACGGCGTCGCGGCGGCAGGGGTCGCCTGTCAGATCGGCTTCCAGTCCATGGGCTCGCACGCCCTGCCCGCGATCCGCACGCTGATGGCCGAGGGCGCGATCGGCGACATCACCGGCATCGGCGGGGCGGGCGCCTGGGCGCGGCCCGAGGCGTACTACCGGCGCGCGCCCTGGGCGGGCCGGCGCAGGCTCAACGGCGTCGACGTCGTCGACGGGGCACTCACCAACCCGCTCGCGCACGCCGTCGCCACCGCGCTCGCCCTGAACGGCACCGTGCGCGCCGGGGACGTCACCGCCATCGAGACCGAACTGCTGCGCGCCAACGACATCGAGTCCGACGACACCTCCTGCGTCCGCGTCAGCACCGCGCGGGGCCGGCCGGTCGTGGTCGCCGCGACGCTGTGCGCCGAGGACCCCGACGAGCCGTACGTCGTCGTCCATGGCAGCCGCGGCCGGATCACCTTCTGGTACAAGCAGGACCGCGTCCTGCTCCAGCGCGCCGGGCGTGGCCCCGAGGAGTCCGAGTACGGCCGCACCGACCTGCTGCAGAACCTCGTCGAGCACCTCGTCGACGGCACCGACCTGCTGGTCGCACCCGAGGTGACCGGCGCCTTCATGAAGGTCGTGGAGGCGATTCGACGGGCACCCGACCCGGCCCCGCTGCCCGACGGTGCCTGGCAGCTGCTCCCCGGCGAGCAGCGCCGTGTCGTGCCCGGCATCGACGGCCTGGTCGCGGCCGCCGCCGACACCCTCGCCCTCTACTCCGAGCTGGGCGCCCCCTGGGCCCGTCCGGCACGCACGAAAGAGGTGAGCACCTGATGACACCCCACGACACGGCGGTACTGCGCGTCGCGGGCCGACCCGTCGGCCGGTACGTCACCCGGCCCGAACTCCCCGCCCGGCTCGCCCCGCGCCCGTATCTGCACCCCGTCACCACCCTGGCCGGCACGGCGGTCACCGAGCTCGGCCCCGCCGACCACATCCACCACCTCGGCGTCGGTGTGGCCGTTCCCGACGTCGAGGGGTCCAACTTCTGGGGCGGGCGCACCTTCGTCCGCGACCGGGGGCCGACCGAGCTCGACAACCACGGCGCCCAGCGGCACGTCGCCTTCCAGCTGCGCGACCCCGACGGCTTCGTCGAGGAACTGCGCTGGGTGGCGGCCGGGGCGGAGCTGCTGCGCGAACGCCGTACGGTCGCCGCCACCGAACTCACCTCCTTCGCCTGGGCGCTGGACTTCACCTTCTCCCTGACCAACGTCACCCCCGGCCCGCTGTCCCTCGGCAGCCCCGCCACCAACGGCCGGCCCGGCGCGGCGTACGGAGGGTTCTTCTGGCGGGCCCGCAAGGAGGCGTCGGCGCCGGAGGTGTTCACCGTCGACCGCGCGGGCGAGGGCGAGATCCACGGGACGGTGGCGCCCTGGGTGGCCCTGACGGGCTCCACCTGGACGCTGATCTTCGCCGGTGCCACCGAACGGACCCGCCGCGACCCGTGGTTCGTGCGCGCCGAGGAGTACCCCGGCGTCGGCTCCTCGCTCGCCGTCGACGAGCGCCTGCCGGTCCCGCCCGGCGAGACCGTCGTGCGCCGGATCGTCACCGTCGTCGCCGACGGCCGTGTCAGCAGGCTGGAAGCGGCGTCCCTGGTCCGCAAGGCGGTGAGCCCGTGACCGCCGAGACGTACACCAACCCCGTCCTGAACGCCGACTGGTCCGACCCGGACGTCGTCCGCGTCGGCGACGACTTCTACCTCACCGCCTCCAGCTTCGGCCGCGCCCCGGGCCTGCCCCTGCTGCACTCCCGCGACCTGGTCCACTGGACCCTGGTCGGGCACGCCCTGGAACGCCTCGAACCGGCCGGGGAGTTCACCGGGCCCCGCCACGACTGCGGAGTCTGGGCCCCTTCCCTGCGCCACCACGACGACCGCTTCTGGATCTTCTGGGGCGACCCCGACCAGGGCGTCTTCCAGGTCAACGCCCCCGAGATCCGCGGCCCCTGGACCCGCCCGCACCTGGTGAAGGCCGGCAAGGGCCTGATCGACCCCTGCCCCCTGTGGGACGACGAGACCGGCGAGGCGTACCTCGTGCACGCGTGGGCCAAGTCCCGGTCCGGGGTGAAGAACCGGCTCAC
This sequence comes from Streptomyces sp. Y7, assembly GCF_043195415.1. Classification (NCBI taxonomy): domain Bacteria; kingdom Bacillati; phylum Actinomycetota; class Actinomycetes; order Kitasatosporales; family Streptomycetaceae; genus Streptomyces; species Streptomyces sp. Y7. Next base: position 65,906 of record NZ_JBIDDQ010000020.1, on the reverse strand, counting down.
CGGCCACCGGATGCGCCCCGACGGCACCGACCTCCTCGACGAGGGCAAGACCGTCGTCGACGGCGACCGGATCCCCGGCTGGTTCACCCTCGAAGGACCCAAGCTCCACCGGCACGACGGCTGGTTCTGGATCCTCGCGCCCGCCGGGGGAGTGGAGACCGGCTGGCAGGGCGCCTTCCGCTCGCGCGGCTTCTTCGGGCCGTACGAGGAGAGGATCGTCCTCGAACAGCGGGACACCGACGTCAACGGGCCCCACCAGGGCGGCTGGGTGCGCACCCCGTCCGGCGAGGACTGGTTCCTGCACTTCCAGCAGCGCGGCGCGTACGGCAGGGTCGTCCACCTCCAGCCGATGCGCTGGGGCGCCGACGGCTGGCCGGTGCTCGGCGACGAGGGCGCGCCCGTCGCCGAGCACCGCAGGCCCGGCCTGCCGCCACAGCCGCCCGCCGCACCCGCCACCGACGACGACTTCCCCGGCGGACGGTTCGGACGGCAGTGGTCCTGGACGGCCAATCCGCAGGACGGCTGGGCCACCCAGCACTCCGGCGACGGTCTGAAGCTGGCCTGTGTGCGCTCGGCCGACGCCCACGACCTGCGCAGACTGCCGAGCGTTCTCACCCAGCGGCTGCCTGGCTCACCCTGCGCGGTGGAGGTGGAGCTGCGGCTGGACAGCCGTGAGCCGGGAGCGCGCGCGGGCCTCGCGGTGCTCGGGGACGCGTTCGGCTGGATCGGGCTGCAGCGGGGCACGGACGGAGCGGTGCATGTCGTGCACCGGTTCGCCGAGGCCGTCGCGGAGCGGGAAAGGGACGCCGATCACGCCCGGCTCGCGCCCGAGGGGCGGGTGCGGCTGCGGATCGAGATCGCGGCCGGGGCGCGCTGCCGGTTCTTCCACGACGTCGGGGACGGCCCGCGTGCCTCGGGGCCGGTGTTCGCCGCCACGCCCTGGCGGTGGGTCGGTGCCCTGCTGGGCCTGTTCGCGCTCGCTCCCGCCGGCCAGGGGCACGCGGGCGCGGCGACGTTCACCCGGTTCAGGATCAGCGCCCTGTAAGCCACCGCACTCGTAGGTCTGTCGAGCCTGTTGGGAGCCGCAATGACGCACCTCCGTAGCAAGCGCTTGCCGGGAGTCGCCGGCAGGGCCTCGGCCGCCGCCGTCGTGGCGCTGGTCGCGGCCCTGGGGCCGGGCACGCTCGGCGAGGCGAGGGCCGACGCCCCTGCGCACGGCGTCGGCGGCTGGTCCGACCGGGCGCACGGGTTCGCCTCCCTCGCCGGCGGCACGACCGGCGGGGCGGGCGGCAAGGTCGTCACCGTCACCGACCAGGCCGCGCTGGCGGCGTACGCGGCGGCGCCCGAGCCGTACGTCATCCGGGTCCTGGGCACCATCACCGCCCAGCCCTTCGGCGCGGACATCACCGTCGCCTCGGACAAGACGATCGTCGGGGTCGGCACGAGCGGGGAACTGGTCCAGGGCGAGTTCCATCTCGCACCCGGCACGCACGACGTGGTCATCCGCAACATGACGATCCGCGACTCGGCCGTCGAGGGCGACTGGGACTGCAAGGACACCGACTTCGACGGCATCCAGATGGACACCGTCCACCACGTGTGGGTCGACCACAACAGGTTCTCGAACATCTGCGACGGCCAGCTCGACGTCCGCAAGGACAGCGAGTACGTGACCGTCTCCTACAACCGGTTCGAGAACAACAACAAGACCTTCGGGCTGGGCTGGACGGCGAACGTCAGGACGCAGATCACGATCGACCACAACCTCTTCGCGAACACCAAGCAGCGCAACCCCTCGATCGACAACGCCGCCTACGCGCACCTCTACAACAACTACCTGACCGCGCAGGCGGACCCCGGCGACCCGGTGTGGACGTACGGCAACTGGTCGCGGGGCCGGACGAAGATGGTCATCGAGAACAGCTACTACCGCGACGTCCAGCACCCCTACCAGGCCGACGCCACGGCGGAGTTGATGGAGCGCGGGTCGATCCTGAAGAACGCGACGGGCCGGCGCGACGAGTGGGGCGCCGCCTTCGAACCCCGGGACTTCTACGCCTACCGGCTGGACCCCGCCGCCGCCGTGCCGGCCCTGGTGACCCGGTTCGCCGGGCCGCAGAAGGCCATCGGCGTGCCTGCGCACGGGCCCGCGATCACATCACGCCACTGACTCCCCCCACCCCTGCATGTCTCCGCTGGATCCAGAAGAAGAGAGCCGACCAATGAAGATCAGCATCAGCAGAAGCAGGCGAGCCGCGACGGCCGTCGCCCTCGGGTCCGTCCTCGCCCTGACCGCCACCGCCTGCGGCGACGACGGCAGCAGCGCCGGCGGCGACAAGGGCGCCGAGGGCAGCGGCACGGGAAAGATCGTCTTCTGGGACAACAACGGCGGTGTCCGCACCGACATCTGGAAGGAGATCATCGCCGACTTCGAGAAGGCGAACCCGGACATCAAGGTCGAGTACGTCGGGATCCCGTCGACCGACTACCAGTCCAAGGTCGACACGGCCATCCAGGGCGGCGGACTGCCGGACGTCGGCGGTGTCGGCGCGGCGATGCTCGCCGGGTTCGCCGCGCAGAACGCGCTGGAGCCGCTGGACGACCGGCTCGCCAAGTCGTCCCTGAACGGCAGGCTCAACGAGGACATGGTCACCTCGCTGACGGCCGCCGGCGGCGGCGACGGCAAGCTGTACTCGATTCCGACCTCCGCGAACAACGGTGTGCTGTACTACCGCACCGATCTGTTCGACAAGGCCGGTCTGGACGCGCCGACCACATGGGAGAAGTTCTACGAGGCGGCCGAGAAGCTGACCGACTCCGGCAAGAACGAGTTCGGTTACACCATCCGCGGTGGTGCCGGTTCGATCGCGCAGGCTTTGGACGCCATGTACGGGCAGTCCGGGATCACGTCCTTCTGGGACGCCTCCGGGGAGAAGACGACCGTCAACGACCCGAAGAACGTGGCCGCGCTGGAGAAGTACGCCGCGCTGTACAAGAAGGTCACTCCGGCCGCCGACCTCAACAACGACTTCACCAAGATGGTCGCCCAGTGGGATTCCGGCACGATCGGAATGCTGAACCACAACCTGGGGTCGTACCAGGACCATGTGAAGGCCCTCGGAACGGAGAAGTTCCGCGGTATTCCGCAGCCCACGCTCGCCGACGGCAAGCGGGTCCAGGTGTCCAACCCCGTCGACGGGATCGGGCTGTTCAAGAACTCCAAGAACAAGGACGCCGCCTGGAAGTTCATCGAGTTCGCCTCCTCGCACGCGGAGAGCTCGAAGTTCAACGAGTCGGCGGGCCAGGTGCCGGCGAACAACGACGCGGCCAAGGACGCGTGGATCTCGAAGGCCGAGCCCACGAAGCTGGCCGCGGCCGCGTTGACGGACGGGTCCACGACGATCGTGCAGCTGCCGTACTACCTGCCTGACTGGAACACGATCTCCAAGGCCGACAACGAGCCGAACTTCCAGAAGGTGCTGAACGGGGACATGAAGGCGAAGGAGTTCCTGGACAGCATGGCCGGTCAGCTGAACGAGGCTCAGACCGAGTGGAAGCAAAGGAACGGCTGAGAGCTCGGTTGCTTCTGTGCGCGGCCGGCTGCGGGTTCTCGGTGGCTGGTCGCGCCCGCGCGGCGGAGCCGTACATCGATACACCCCCGCGCCCCTGGGTGGGACAACTCGACCTTGCTGAAAGGCACCGCTGTGTCGCTTACCCGAAGACAGATCACTCTCGCGGGCCTCGCCGCCCTTCCTCTCGCCCTCTCGGGCATGGGTACCGCCGAAGCAACTCAGCGCCACCGCACCCTCTTCATCGCCGGTGACTCCACCGCCGCCCAGAAGTACGCCGACGCCGCCCCCGAGACCGGCTGGGGCATGGCGCTCCCCTTCTTTCTGCACAAGCGGCCGGCCGTCTCCAATCACGCCGTGAACGGGCGCAGTTCGAAGAGCTTCGTGGACGAAGGGCGGCTCGACGTCGTTCTTCAGGCCATTCGTCCCGGCGATCTCCTGCTGATCCAGTTCGCGCACAACGACGAGAAGGACACCGACCCGACGCGGTACACCGAGCCCTGGTCCACGTACCAGGACCATCTGCGGCTGTACGTCGACGGCGCCCGGGCGCGGGGCGCGCGGCCGGTGCTGGCGACCCCCGTCGAGCGGCGCCGGTTCGACGCGGGCGGCAACGCCGTGCCGACCCACGGCGACTATCCGGCGGCGATGCGGGCGCTCGCCCGCGAGGAGCGCGTCGCGCTGCTCGACATCCAGGCGCTGTCACTCGCGTTGTGGCAGGAACTCGGGGTCGAGGGGACGAAGACGTACTTCAACTGGACCGCCACCGAGCAGGACAACACGCACTTCAATCCGCCGGGTGCGATCGCCGTGGCACGGCTCGTCGCGCGCGAGCTGGTGCGCACCCGTGTGCTGGCCGCGCGGGACGTGCGCCGGCTGGACGACGGGATCCCGGAGTCCTGGATCACCTGGCCGCAGGCCACCGCGTAATCCCCGACAGTGAAAGAGAGCCGCACGATGAACGCACAGCTATGGCATGGGCATGCCACAAGGAGAGTCGCCGTCCTGGTCGGGTGCACCGCGCTGGTGCTCGGCCTGACCGGGACCGGAGCGGCGCGGGCCGGCGGCCGGGACCTCGGGCGCGAGGTCCTCCCCGCGGGGGACGGCTGGGCCTCGGAGGGGCCCGGCACGACCGGCGGTTCGGCCGCCGACGCCGCGCACGTGTACACCGTCACCACCTGGGCGGAGTTCCGGCAGGCACTCGACGACGGCGGCAGCGCGCCGAAGATCATCAAGGTCAAGGGCATGATCGACGCCGTGTCGGAGGGGTGCGACGCCTTCGCCGCCGAGGGGTACGACTTCCAGCGGTACCTCGCCGACTACGACCCGGCCGTGTGGGGGCACGACACCCCCGTCAGCGGTGCGCAGGAGGACCTGCGGGCCGCGTCCGCCGCCGCCCAGGACCAGGCCATCAAGGCGAACGTGCCCGCCAACACCACCATCGTCGGGGTCGGCAGGGGCTCCGGCATCCTCGGCGGCAGCCTCCAGATCAAGGGCGTCGACAACGTCATCCTGCGCAACCTCACCGTCGAGGCGCCCCTCGACTGCTTCCCGCAGTGGGACCCGACGGACGACGACAAGACCGGCGCCTGGAACTCCGAGTACGACTCGGTGGTGGTGTACGGCTCCACCCATGTGTGGATCGACCACAACACCCTCACCGACGGCCGCTACCCCGACAGCGCCCTGCCGTCGTACTTCGGCAAGGTCTACCAGCAGCACGACGGACTCCTCGACGTCGTGCGCGGCGCCGACCACGTGACCGTGTCCTGGAACTCCTTCCAGGACCACGACAAGACCATGCTGATCGGCAACAGCGACAGCGCCGGCGCCACCGACTCCGGCAGGCTCAGGGTCACCCTGCACCACAACCGCTTCGAGGGCATCGTCGAGCGGGCACCGCGCGTGCGGTTCGGGCAGGTCGACTCGTACAACAACCACTTCGTCGTCACCGAGGGCCAGAACTACGGGTACGTCTTCGGCATCGGCGCGTCCTCGCGGCTGTACGCCACGCACAACGCCCTGTCGCTGGCCCCCGGCGTGAGCGTCGGCAAGGCGCTGAAGAAGTGGAACGAGGCACCGCTGACCGCCGAGAACAACTACGTCAACGGCAGGCTGACGGACCTCATCGCCGTCCACAACGCCGAGATCCCCGGCGAGACCCTCCAGTCCGGCGCCGGGTGGACGCCGACCCTGCGCACGAAGGTGGACCACCCCAGGGCCGTACCCGGGATCGTCGACCACCGCGCGGGCGCCGGCCGCCTGCGCTGACCCACCCGACCGGGGGAGGGGCGCACGGCGGACACCGCCCGCCCCTCCCCGGCAACCCAGCGGATCCGTCCCGCGAAGGAGCACCCGCATGCCCTCGCACCACCGCGTTCGACCGCCCCTGTCCAGAAGGGGATTCCTCACGGCGGCCACCGCCGCGGCAGCAGCCCTCGCGTCGGAACCGGCGTGGGCCACGACCGGATCCGGGCCCCGGCCCTTCGGCCGCCACGGCTCACCCACCGCCCGCCTCACCCCGAAGACCCTGTACGTCCATCCCGCCGGCCGCGGCGACTTCACCTCCGTCCAGGCCGCGGTGACCGCCGTGGACGGGGGCGGCTGGACGCTGGTCATCGCGCCGGGGACCTACCGGGAGACGGTCGCCGTCAACACCACCCGCACCGACATGACCTGGATCGGGGCCGGCGACGACCCGCGCGCCGTCGTCATCGTGTACGACAACGCCGCCGGCACCCCCAAGCCAGGCGGCGGCACCTACGGCACCACCGGCTCCGCCACCACCCTCGTCCAGGCCGACGGATTCACCGCACACCGCGTCACGTTCGCCAACGACTGGCTGCGCGCCGACCACCCGGGCGTCAGCGGCACGCAGGCCGTCGCCCTCAAGGTGCAGGGCGACCGGTCCGCGTTCCACCACTGCCGGTTCCTCGGCCACCAGGACACCCTGTACGCCGACACGATGGCCCTCGGCGTCTTCGCCCGCCAGTACTTCGCGCACTGCCATGTGGAGGGCGACGTCGACTTCGTCTTCGGGCGTGCCACCGCCGTCTACGAGCACTGCCACTTCCGGACCCTGACCCGGACCGACCTGGCCTCGGCCCCGTACGGCTTCGTCTTCGCCCCCTCGACGGCCGGTACAAACCCGCGCGGCTACCTGGTGACCCGCGGCCGTGTCACCAGCGAGGCCCCGGACGCCTTCTACAAGCTGGCCCGCCCCTGGGTGCCCAGCTCCGACCCCACCGCGCACCCGTCGCTCACCGTCCGCGACACCCACCTCGGCCCCGGCATCGACGCGGTCGCGCCCTACACCAATATGTCGGACAGCTTCCCGTGGCAGGACCAGCGGTTCGCCGAGTACCGCAACACCGGACCCGGCGCGGTCGTCACCGTCCCCGGCAACCGGCCCCAACTGACCGCCGAACAGGCCGCGTCGGCAACCCGTACGGCGTACCTGGGCGACTGGAGGCCGTGGAAGCGGGGCGATTGACCTGCGCCTCGCCGCTGGGAGAGCGACCGGTGCGGCGAAGGGGTCCGGTGCGGAAACAGGTGGGGCGGAGGGGCAGGTGGCGTGGAGGGAGGGCCACCGGTCGTGGAGAGGGCGGGTGGCGCGGAGGGGCCAAGGGTGCGGAGGGGCAGGGGTGGTGGAGAGGACGGGGGTCGTGGAAGGGCCGTTGCCCGGTTTTCACGCCGCGCTGAAGGACGAGCTGACGTTTCCACTGGCCTGGGGGCGGTCCCCGATCCGTGACTTCCACGCCTGGCGGCGGGCCGCCCGCGCCAAGGTCGAGGAACTGCTGCTCGTCGACCGGGACGAGCGGACGCCGTACGCCCCGGAGTTCGGTGAGCGGGCGGACGCCGACGGATACACGAGGGAGTCGGTGTCCCTCGCCCTCACCCGTCACGAACGCGTCCGCGGCGCCCTGCTCACTCCGCACGGGCGGGGCCCCTTCCCGGCCGTCCTGCTGCTGCACGACCACGGCGCCCGGTTCGACATCGGCAAGGAGAAACTGGTCAGGCCCTGGTCCGACGACGCGCGGGCGGCGTCCGCGCAGGGCTGGGCGGACACGTACTTCGACGGCCGTTTCGTCGGCGACGAACTGGCCCGGCGCGGCCATGTCGTGCTGTGCCTGGACGCGCTCGGCTGGGGCGACCGCGGTCCGCTCACCTACGACCAGCAGCAGGCGCTGGCCGCCACCTTCTACCACCTCGGCTCCTCGCTCGCCGGTCTGATGGCCCGCGAGGACGCCCGGGCCGCCGGCTTCCTGGCGGGGCTCGATCGCGTGGACGCCGGGCGGATCGCGGCCGTCGGCTTCTCCATGGGCGCCTTCCGGGCCTGGCAGACGGCCGCGCTCAGCGATCACGTGGCGGCCGCGGCGAGCGTCTGCTGGATGACAGGGCTGAAGGAAACGCTGGTGCCCGGCAGCAACACCCTGCGCGGGCAGTCGGCGTACTACATGCTGCACCCCGGGCTGCCCCGGTTCCTCGACCTCCCCGACGTGGCGAGCATCGCCGCGCCCAGGCCGATGCTCTTCCTCCACGGCGCGCTCGACCCGCTGTTCCCCGCCGACGGGGTCCGCGCGGCCCACGCCAGGCTGCGCGCCGTCTGGCGTTCCCGCCACGCCGAGGAGCGGCTGCGGCTGACGACCTGGCCCAACGTCGGCCATGTGTTCACCGCGCCCATGCAGGACGAGGTCTTCACCTGGCTCGACGCCGTCCTGTGAACGGACACGCGAAGCGGGCCGGAGGATTCATGTGTCCTCCGGCCCGCTGAAGGTGTCGGTGCGGTACGTCCCGTCAGTCCCGGCGGATCAGTTCGGGGTCGATACGGCGGCCCACCAGGGGGAGGGTGCCCGCGATCGCCACGGCGACGACCCCTAGGGCGGAGGCCAGAAGGACGGGTACGCCCGCGCCGTCCCAGAAGATCTCACCGCCGCCGGTGACCAGATAGGCGGTCTCGGCCAGCTTGCCCGAGACCAGGGCCAGCAGCAGGCCGATCGCGAGCGGCAGGACGACCTGGAGACACTGCACGGCGCGCAGGGTGCCGGCCCGGGCTCCGATGAGAGCGAGGGCGGTGACCTGGGACCGGCGTTCCACGGCCCGGTCGGTGACCGACACCAGGAACGCGGCGACGCCGATGACCAAGCCCATCACCATGCCCAGCAGCAGGAGCGTCTTGATCACCGTGAGCTGTTGCAGGGCCTCGACATTGATGCCGGTCGGATCCACATCCGCGGTCGGGGCGATCGCGCCGATCCGGTCCAGGACCGCGCGCACCGTCGCCGGGTCGGAGGAGGAGGCGAGGACCAGTGTGGCGGACACCGGGACGGCGCCGGGCGGCAGCTTGCCGGGAGGGACGAGGAGGTAGGCGCTCGTCAGATTCGTGACTCCCTGGCCCGAGTACAGCACGACATCCTTCGGCACCGGGACGTGCAGGGTGGTGCGCCTGCCGTCCTTCTCCAGGGTGTACGTGGAGGTTCTGAAGGGCTCGTCCCCGGTGTTCGGGTCCGACAGGCGCATCACCTTCCCGTCCACACAGCCCTCGACCCGGCGGGCGAGCGCGGTGAGCTCGGCGCAGGTGGCGATCAGCGCGGCGGCCTGGTCGTCGTCGGCGTCGCTCTGGAGGTCGTTGTCGAAGTCCATGACGACGGCGGACACGTCCACACCGGGAATCCCGCGCAGCCGCTGCTGCTGGTCCCGGCTCAGCTGGGACAGCTGAAGGCCGTACTCCTGGGTGGGTGAGGTGTTGCGCGAGACCTGGCTCAGCTCTACCAGGACGCCCTGGGCGAGGGACGCCGAGAACACCAGCAGAACCAGGCCGGTGACCACGCGCATCGCGCTGCCCGGTTCGACCTCGTTGCGGCGCATGGCCAGGTTCAGCGCGAGGTTGCCGGAACGCGCGAGCCGCTTGGCCAGCAGGTACGACAGCAACGGCAGCGTCAGGACCAGGCCGAGGCCGGTCAGCAGCACCCCGGCCGGCACCAGCAGGGCGTTGATGCCGTCGCTGTGCGCGGGGTGGTCGGTCAGACCGGTGGCGCTGAAGCCGATGATGATGCCCAGGCCGGCGACGAGCAGCAGGGCACCCCAGACGCGAGGTGCCCTGGGGGCGGCCGCACGGCGGGTGGCGAGCGGGTTCCGGGCTGCGGCGCGGGCACTCGCCCGGCCGACGAACCAGGCCAGTAGCGGGCACCCGAGCAGGCAAACAGCCCATGTCTGCCCGGACACCGCGCCGTCGCCGGCGTACCACTTCAGGCCGGGCAGGCCGGTCCTGGCGACGATCTGGTTGAGCAGCCAGAACTCCGCGAGACCGAGAGCCGCACCGAGCAGGGCCGCCACAACGGTCTCGGCGGCGTTGACCCGCTGGGTGCCCTTGGCGCTGAGGCCGAGCAGACGCAGCGCCGCGAGCCTTCGGTTGCGGCTGGCAGCGGAGAGCTTGGCGCACACCGACAGGAAGACGCCGAGCGGCAGCAGCACCAGGGTGGCCAGGGTGAAGCGGAGGATCTCCAAGGTGGAGGGGTCGACGGCCCACGTGGGCGGGTACTCACTGCCGAAGCTCTTCAACGCCCGTGCGCTGGAGCCGAGTTGGGCGGGAGTGGTGCCGACGTAGGCGTAGAGCTCGTCGGGGTCGGTCAGCCCTGCCGCGCCGATCAGACCCTTCTCGGTGCCGGGCAGCAGGCCCCTGAGGCCGGGCTCGCGTCGGAGTTGGTCGTGCAGAGCGGGGGAGACGTACACCTCGCCCGGGCCGGGCAGCCCGCTCAGGCCGGGCGGCGGGGCGGGCGTGTCCTGGGTGCCCAGGGCGATGAAGACACGGCCGAACGGCCTGGAGCCGTGCGGATCCCGGAACTCCTGCACCAGGCTCCGCTGACCGGTGGGCCGGCCGGCGTAGACCTGTGGGTCACGGTCGGCCGCCCGCCCGTCGTGGGCGTCGAGGATCGCCGGGATCGTCAGGACGAGGGCGAGACAGCAGACGCCGAGCGACCCACCCAGGGTCATCAGCAGAAAGCGTGCGCGGTTCCCCCGGCCGGAACCGAACAGCAGCCGCAGGCCGAGCAGGAACTCCCTCATCCGGCGACTCCCATGGGGGTGAGCACCCCGTCGGCCATGGTGTAGCGGCTGTCGGCGCGGGCCGCCACCGTCGCATCGTGGGTCACCAGCAGCACGGCCGTGCCCTGCGAACGGGCCAGGTCCAGGAACTCCTTGAGGACGGCATCGGCGTTGGCGCTGTCCAGCGCGCCGGTCGGTTCGTCGGCGAAGACCACGGCCGGCCTGTGCACCAGGGCCCGGGCGACGGCGACGCGCTGGCTCTGTCCGCCGGACACCTGGGAAGGACGCCGCTCGCGCAACTCACCGATCCCCAGCCGGTCGAGTACCTGCGCGGCGGCCTCAAGGGCGGGGCGCTTGCGCTGACCGGCGAGGCGCAGGGGCAGAGCGGTGTTCTCCTCGATGGTCAGCTCGGGGAGCAACTCGCCGTACTGGAAGACGAACCCGAACCGCTCCCGGCGCAGTGCGCTGATCTCCTCGTCGTCCAGCTCGGCGAACGTCTGCCCCTCGAAACTGATCCGGCCGCGCGACGGAGGCAGTACCCCTGCCAGGCAGTAGAGCAGCGACGACTTCCCGGAACCGCTGGCCCCCATGATCGCCGCGACCTCGCCCCGGGCGAGCGCGAGATGGGCGTCGCGCACGGCCGGGGTGGAGCCGTAGGAGAGCTCGACACCGCTCGCCATAAGGATGTGTGACGTGTCTGACGTAGTGGTACTGATCGTGTCCCCCGAGGCCGGAGAGGGCCCCGGCGGTCGACCGGGGCCCAAGGGTTGTGGCATGACCGACGGTCACCCGTCGGTCCCTCCTAGCGGTGGTAGCTCTTGGTCACCGAGCAGTTGTCCGGGTGGAGAGAGCCCCGGTCACGGCAGGCCCGGATCGAGGCGTCATCGGTGTGCAGCGCGGCACCGTCGTAGCTCAGCTTGTCCAGCCAGACGGTCTTCTTCTGCTTGCCGTTGAACCGGCCCCAGCCGTAGCCCTCGACGCGGACCTGCATGTAGACGTTGTGCCCGTCACCGTGGTCGGCGTCCCGGAGGTTGCCCTTCCAGTGGAAGGCCCCCTTGTTGACGTGCGAAGGCTCGAACTTGTACTTGGCGTCCTTGAACTGGACGCCCCCGCTGTTCAGCGTGGGGATGCCCTTCCACGCGGCGCGGGCCTCGGCGGCACCGGTCGTGCCACCGCTTGCCGTAGCGAACGCTGTCCCCATGCCTGTCAGAAAGAGCCCGGTCGCGAGCACACTGACAGCCAGCTTTCGATTCACTTGTTTTCCTCCCGTTTTCCCGACACCAAACCTTGATCATCGGGCGTTCGGAACGTTAACACCCCCTGACCGCAAGGTGATCAACTTTTCGATCGTGAGCTTCTTCGCATCAAGCGGAGGGAACGCGAACCCCGCTTTTCGCATCCGGGACGGCGGGCTGTGCCGAGCGCGAACGCCCCCGCAGGTCGTCACCTGCGGGGGCGTTCCACTGCTGACCGAAGGGGGGCTCAGGTCAGCAGGTATGGGGGGCGGCGTGCTCACTCGTACGTGATGTCAGATGACGAGAACCTGCAGGAGGTTCCGTCCGCGCCGGTGCCGAGTTCCTTGGGTTCCTTGCCGGTGCTGTTGCCCTCGAAGCGGGTGCAGGTCTTGATCTTCTCGGCGCTGTCGCCGTGGACACGGATCTTGCGCAGCGCCGCCGTGTCGCCGTAGTTGGAGTTGATGCCGACGATCGACTTGCCCGGCGCGGTGACGTCCACGTCGTTGATGATGATCGTGCGCTTGTACTGCGTGGAGCAGTTGCCGCAACTGCGCACCAGCTTGCCGAAGTTCTCGACCTGGAACCTGGTCACGACCAGCTTGCCGGCGCCGTTGAACTGGAGGACCTTGTCGTCGGCGTTCCTCGCGCCACCGCCGTGGACCGTGTACACGGCCGACGACGACTTGCCCTTGAAGGTGGCCGCGTCCTCGCCCACGTCCAGCCACCACACGTTCTGCAGCGTGCAGGAGCCCTTGCAGTGGACGCCGTCGGCGGCCGGGCTGCCGATGATGACGTTCTTGAGGACCGCGCCGTCGGCCAGCTCGAAGATCGGGTCCTGGCCCTCGTCCTGGCCGCTGCCGCCGAGGTCTCCGGTGCCGTAGAACCTCGCCAGCCCGCCGTCGTAGGTGCCCGACACGGGGATCGTCCTCGACACCGGCTTGCTGCCGTTCTCGGTCGGCCAGGCGGACGTGGCCGCGCCGGCGGTCGACAGGAGCGAGCCGGTGGCGAAGACGGCCGCGCCGGTGATGCCCAGCGCGGAGACGCCGGCGATCACGGCCCGCCGCCCGGTGACCTTGCGGCGGTGCCGGACGCGCTGTTCGGTCTGTGCAGTCATGAACGGGTTTTCCTTGCGTGGAGGGGATCCTTGCGTCTCCTGGTCGCCACGCGCGCGGGAAGGGTTGCCGGTCCGGCGCACCTTCTTCACGAATCCCCGTCCGCTGTCGAGCCGTTGTCGTCGTGCCCCGCGAATCCACCCGCCACGGACAGCTGCTCGCCGCCCGCCGTGGCCGTCATGGTGTAGCGGTCGTCCTTCGCGTCCCGGCCGCCGCGCTCATGGTCGTACTGCCCCGCGAACACCCACTCGCCGGCGCGGACCGTACGGCCCTCCTTGAGCACCCAGGTGTGGACGAGGAAGCCGTCCTTCTCCTCGACCGTCAGCGTGAAGTCGTCCTCCGGCAGCGAGCGCCAGGCGCCGGTCGAGGTGACCCCGCCGGTCTGCGCGACCTTCAACCGGACGGTGAGCGCGGTGAGTTCCTCGCCGGTGCGCAGGGTCAGATTGCTCTGCGCCCAGAAGTCGTTGCTGTGCGGGTCCACCGAGCCGTCCGACCACAGCGGGCCGTCCCGCTCGCCCTCGGCGGCGGGCGTCCCGGGTGTGGCGGTGGGCTGCCCGGTCGGTGCCCCGGCCGTCTCGTGGGACGTGGGCGGCTTCCGCGTGGCCGGGTCCGCCGAAGGGGCGGGCGGGACCGGGGCGCGGCTCGTGGCGTCCGGGGACGGGGCGGGCGTCGGTGACGTGGCCACCGTCTGCCGCGGGCGGTCCTCCTTCACCGCGGACGCGACGGCGTAGCCGCCGACCGCGAGAACCCCCGCGACCCCGGCCGTGGCGGTCGCCACCCGGAACCAGCCGTACGCCGGCGGACGGGTCGCCGGGCGGTCGGGGCGGGTCTGCTCGGCCATGCCGCGCTCGATCCGGGCCAGGATCCGCTCGCGGTCGGGCTCGTGGGCCTCGGCCGCCCCGTGCAGCCGGGCACGCAGTTCGTCGTGCACGTCCCGCCGCATCATCGGTCCCTTCCTCCGGCGTCCCCGGCACGGGCCATCGCCGCCGCACGCATCTCGAGCGGTGCGCCCCGCGTCCCGAGCAGCCGCTGGAGTTCCGCCATCCCCTTCGAGGTCTGGCTCTTCACCGTACCGACGGAGATGCCCAGGGCGAGCGCCGTGTCCTTCTCGGACAGGTCGAACGCGTGCCGCAGCACCACACAGGCGCGTTTGCGGAACGGGAGCCGGCGCAACGCCTCCTGGACGTCGACGACACCCGCGACGTCCGGGTTCTCCGCCCTCTCCTCCCGCTGCGACCAGAACAGCGCCACCCGCCGGCGCTCCCGGACCGCGCTGCGGATCCTGGTGCGGGCCAGGTTGGCCACGACCCCACGGGCGTACGCCACCGGATGGTCGGCAGCGCGCACCCGGTCCCAGCGGTGCCACAGCGCGAGCAGCGCGTCCGCCGCGAGGTCGTCCGCGGCGTCCGCCTCACCCGTCAACAGATGTGCCAGGCGCGACAGTTCGGCGTAGTGGTGCTCGAAGAAGGCGTGGAACTCCACGGAGGCGGCGTCGTCGACGACCGTGCCCACGGGCGACCCCTCCTGCCTGCGAGTGGCGTGTGGACGGCGTGTGATCGTCCGGCGATCGTTTCGCGATCATCCGGTCGGGATCCGGAAGCGTAGCAGCGCTCGAACGCCGTTCTTGTGCGGGGTGTCGAACGACGTATGGATCCTCGCACGTGAGCAGCGCTGATTCCGTAACACGGAGAAAACCTGAAACCCGTTCAACGCGGGAACAATCCAGCCAGCATCCGCACACCGATCCGTCAGGCAACAAGGAGTTACCGCCATGTCCGAACCGCAGAAGGTGGCCGACCGGTCAAGTGCCCCACCGCCAGGCGCGAACAGCGTCGACCGGTACTTCAGGATCTCCGAACGGGGGTCCACCTTCGCCCGTGAGATACGGGGCGGCTTCGCCACGTTCTTCACGATGGCCTACATCCTTGTCCTGAATCCCATCATCCTCGGCAGCGCGAAGGACAAGTTCGGCCACCAGCTCGACGCGGTCCAACTCACCACCGCCACCGCCCTGGTGGCCGCCGTCATGACGATCATCATGGGCATCGCCGGCAACCTGCCGCTCGCGCTCGCCGCCGGGCTCGGCCTGAACGCCGTCGTCGCGTTCCAGATCGCCCCGCTCATGGCGTGGGACGACGCGATGGGCCTGATCGTCCTCGAGGGCCTGCTGATCTGTGTGCTGGTGGTGACCGGGCTGCGCGAGGCCGTCATGCACGCCATCCCCCAGCCGCTCAAGCAGGCGATCAGCGTGGGCATCGGCCTGTTCATCGCGTTCATCGGCTTCGTCGACGCCGGGTTCGTCAGCCGGATCCCGGACGCCGCCAACACCACCGTGCCGGTCCAGTTGGGCGGCACCGGTCAGCTCACCGGGTGGCCGATCCTGGTGTTCTGCCTCGGCATCCTGCTGACGATCGCGCTGCTCGCCCGCAAGGTGAAGGGCGCGATCCTGATCAGCATCGTCACGATGACCGTCGTCGCGATGATCATCAACTCGATCGCCGACATCAAGGCCTGGGGTCTGACCACGCCCGCGTGGCCCGACAAGCTGGTCGACACCCCGGACTTCGGACTCCTCGGCGACTTCAGCCTGTTCGGGGCGTTCGGCGAGACCACCGCCCTCACCGTCGTCCTGCTGATCTTCACCCTGGTGCTGTCCGACTTCTTCGACACCATGGGCACGGTCGTCGGCGTCAGCGCGGAGGCCGGTCTCCTCGACGAGGAGGGCAAGGTACCGGGCCTGGGCCGGGTGCTGCTGATCGACGGTGCCGCCGCGGCGGCGGGTGGCGCGGCGTCGGCCTCCTCGGCCACGTCCTACATCGAGTCGGCGGCAGGCGTCGGCGAGGGCGCCCGCACGGGCTTCTCCAACCTGATCACCGGCGGCCTGTTCGCCCTCGCCCTGTTCCTCACCCCGCTGCTCACCATCGTGCCCCTCCAGGCCGCCGCCCCCGCCCTGGTCGCCGTGGGCTTTCTGATGATGACGCAGGTCAAGCACATCGACTGGGACAAGTACGAGATCGCCATCCCGGCGTTCCTGACCATCGCCGTCATGCCGTTCACGTACTCGATAACCAATGGCATCGGCGCCGGCTTCGTCGCCTACGTGCTCATCAAGACGGTGCTGGGGAAGGCCAAGGACGTCCACTGGCTGATGTGGGGGACCTCGGCGCTGTTCCTGGTGTACTTCGCGATCGACCCGATCGAGCAGATCCTCGGGGTGAAGTAGCGCCGGTGAGGGCGCGCCCCGAAAGGGGCGCGCAGCCCACCTCACTTCTTCAGCGCCGCCTCCATCACGGCCTTCGCCACCGGCGCGGCCAGCCCGTTGCCGCTGACCTCCGAGCGGGCCGCGTCCGACTGCTCGACCAGGACCGCGACGGCGACCTCCTTGCCGTCGGCCTTGCCGTAGGACGTGAACCAGGCGTACGGCGTCTTGCTGTTGTTCTCGCCGTGCTGGGCGGTGCCCGTCTTGCCGCCGACCGTCGCGCCCGAGATCTGCGCGTTGGTGCCGGTGCCGTCCTCGACGACCGTCTGCATCGCCGACTGGAGCTGCTCGGCGGTCGAGGAGCTGACGATCTCCGTCGTGTCGGCCGAGTCGTCGTAGTTCTCCAGCGTGTTGCCGCTGCTGTCGGTGATCTGCGACACCATGTGCGGCGAGACCAGCTTGCCGTCGTTGGCGATGGCGGCGGACACCATGGCCATCTGCAGCGGCGTCGCGGTGACGTCGAACTGGCCGATGCCGGACAGCGCGGTCTGCGCCTTGTCCATGTCCTTGGGGTAGACGCTCTCGTACGCCCGCACCGGCACGTCCTGGGTCGCGTCGTTGAAGCCGAACTTCTCGGCCATCGCCCGCACCTTGTCCTGGCCGAGGTCGACGGCCAGGCTGCCGAAGACGTTGTTGCAGGAGTACTGCAGGGCGACCCGGATCGAGGCGTCCTCGCAGGGGGCGGACGGGTTCTCGTTCGTCAGCTTGCTGCTGGAGCCCGCCAGCGGATACGGGTCCGGGCTGTCCGTCTTCTCGTCCACCGACGAGTACAGCCCGTCCTCCAGCGCGGCGGCCGCCACGACCAGCTTGAACGTCGAGCCCGGCGGCAGCGGCTGGCGCAGCGCGCGGTTCGTCATCGGCTTGTCGGCGTCCTTGGTCAGCTGCTTCCAGGCGTCCGAGTCCCCGGTGGTGATCCGCGAGGGGTCGTACGACGGGGTCGAGACGACCGCCAGGATCTTCCCGGTGGCCGGGTCGATCGCGACGGCGGCGCCCTTCTTGTCGCCGAGTGCGTCGGAAGCGGCCTTCTGCACGGCCGGGTCGATCGTCGTGATCACGTTGCCCGGATCGGACCGCTTGTTGGTGACCGTGTCCAGCACGCCCTTGAGCCGGGTGTCGGTGCCGTCGAGCAGGTCCCGGTAGATGCCCTCCAGCTGGGTGGCGCCGAACGCCTGCGAGCTGTAGCCGGTCACGGCGGCGTACAGCGAGCCGTCCGTGTACGTGCGCTTGTACGCGAGGTCACCGCTCTTCGTGCGGGCCGAGCCGGTGATCGACTTTCCGCCCACGACGATGTTGCCGAGCGGCTCGCTGTACAGCGCGATCGTGTTCCGTCGGTTGTCCTTGTCGTCCGCGAGTGCCTTGCCGTCGTAGAACTGCACCCAGGTCGCCCTGACCAGCAGAGCGAACACCAGCAGCAGCGTGAAGACGGACGCCCGCCTGATCGTCTTGTTCATCCCACTCCCAAGGACGATCAGGTTGGGGGCAATCGTTCCCTTGCGCCCCGTTTTCTCATCGGGCGTTCATGAAGCCCGCCTCGTACGCGGCGATCACCGCCTGGGTGCGGTCGCGAGTGCCGGTCTTCGCCAGGACCGCCGCCACGTGCGATTTCACGGTCGCCGGACCCACCTCCATCCGCCGTGCGATCTCCGCGTTGGTCAGGCCCTGCGCCATCAGCCGCAGCACGTCGCTCTCCCGTCCCGTGAGCCGCGCCACCCAGGGCGGCGGCGCGGCGTACGCGCGCGCGTGCTCGGCGGCGAGGGCGCGCACGGCCGCCGGGAACAGCAGGGTGTCGGTGTGCGAGACCAGCCGTACGGCCTGGACGAGCGCGTCGGCGTCCGCCCGCTTCAGCAGGAACCCGGCGGCTCCGGCGCGCAGGGCGTCGTACACGTAGGAGTCGTTCTCGAAGGTGGTGACGACGACGATGCGGGGCGGGTCTTCGAGGGTGGCCAGGATCTGCTCGGTGGCGCGGATGCCGTCGATCTCGGGCATCCGGACGTCCATGAGGACGACGTCGGGCCGCAGCTCCCGCACCACCGACACCGCCTCGGCCCCGGTCGACGCCTCGCCGACCACCTCCAGGTCCGGCTCGGCGGACAGGATGGCGCGCAGGGCACTGCGCACCATGCGTTCGTCGTCGGCGAGGACGATCCGGACGGGCGGGCTGGTCGTCATGCGGGTCCCTTCATGGGCAGTCGTACGTGCAGCCGCCACGCCCCCTCGACGGGCCCGGCCTCGGTCGTCCCGCCCAGCAGCCGGGCCCGGTCGGCGATGCCGCGCAGACCGTGACCGCCGCCGGGACGGCAGGACGGGGCCCGCTCCAGCGGGTTCTCGACGGCGATCTCCAGCCGGCCGTCGGTGATCTCGATCCGCAGGGTCACACTCGTGCCGTCGCCGGCGTGCTTGAGGGCATTGCTGAGCCCCTCCTGCACGATGCGGTACGCCTCACGGGAGAGGACCGGCGGCAGGGCCTCCGGGTCGATGCCGACGGCGGCGCTCACTCGCAGCCCGCACGCGCGCGTGCGCCGCAGCAGACCGGAGAGGTCACCGGCGAGCGTCGGCGCGGGGGCCGTACCGGGCGCGTCGCCGTCCCTCAGCACGCCGAGCACGGCGTCGAGCTCGCCGACCGTGCGCCGGGTCGTGTCCTCGATCGCGGCGAGCGCCTCACGGACGAACTCCGGGTCGGTGTCGAGCACCCGGCGGGCCGCGCTCGCCTGCAGGGTGACTGCGCTCAGCGCGTGGCCCACGGAGTCGTGCAGTTCGCGCGCGAGCCGGTTGCGCACGGCGAGGTCGGCGGCGCGCGCCTCGGCCGCCGCGAGCCGGTCCTCCGGCGCCGGACCGAGCAGCGCCGGCGCCCAGCGGGCCAGGAGCGTGCCGGAGACCGCCGCGCAGCCGACCAGCGCCAGCATCGTCGCCACGCCCGCGAGCGGCGCCAGCGCCAGTACCCAGGTGTGGTCGAGGGGCCCGGGCAGCTCGACGAGGGTGTCCCCGCCCAGCCACACCAGCAGCGGCAGCGCGGTCAGGAACCCGGCGAACGGCGGCACCGCCAGCGACATCCCCGAGATGATCCCGCCGAACCCCAGATGCAGCGTGAACCAGGCCGCCGCCCGCCCCTTCGCCGCCCAGGTCCGCGCGGGGCCGTGGGCGAGCCGGTCCGCCTCCAGCCCGCACAGCGACCGCACGGCACCCGACTCCAGGGGCCGGGTCAGCGGGAACACGGCGGCGGTCAGGGCGGCCAGGGGCAACCCGACGGCGAAGGACAGGAGTTGCAGGGGCAGGTCGTTGAAGACGTACCGGGAGTCCATGGCGGGGCCCACGATCAACTGGCCCACGAAGACGTACGGCATGGCGAGCGCGCCGCCGAGGATCAGATGGATCCAGCGCAGCCGCGCCCGCCGGCCGAACAGCAGCCGGACGAAGTCGTTCACGGCGTACGGCACTTGACCCTCGCCGAGCGCTCCGCGAGGAAGTGGACGCCGAGTCCGGCGACGAGGATGCCGACGATCATCTGGCCAGCGTAGGTGAGGTTCATCAGCTGCGTCGGGCGGTCGGCGATGTCGTCGACCCCGCCCAGCGAGGCCAGCGACAGCCAGCCGCCCCAGCAGGCGACGGCGGCCGAGCCGACCCAGGCGAGCGCGAGCGGCACCAGGACGGGCAGGGCGCGCCCCCGGCGGAAGGCGAGTTGCCAGGCGCCCACGACGGCGGTGGCGAGGAAGAGGACGTACATGACCTCGAGGATCCGGAAGTCGGCGGTCGCCTCGTCCGCGCGGCCCTCGCTGAGCCCGGCCGTCCCGCCGCAGGCCCACAGCAGATGCACGGTGAGCGGGAACAGCGCGAGGAGGCCGGCGGCGACCGCCGTCACCCGCTGGGCCGGACCGAGGACACCGACCGGCAGCTCCCACACCCGTCCCCGCCACAGCCGAGCCCACCGGTCCCGGCCGTACAGGGCGAACAGCGCGCCCAGGGCGAGCCCCTGCACGATGAACCCGCTGTACACGACGGCGAACACCCACTCGTCGAGGAAGGGCTCGCCCGCGGGGCCGCGGTGTCCGCCCGCGCCGAACACGCGTGCGAGGAGCTGGAGCGGGAACCCGGTCATGATCGGCGCGAGCAGCCCGGTGGCCACCCAGGCGGGCAGGACGAGCAGCCACGCGGGCACCCGCAGCCCCCACGGCCGGGTCAGCACCAGCGCGAGCACGATCACGGCACTGTCCAGCAGCACGGAGATGCCGTTGGCCACCGCCATGGACAGCCGGTGCTCCAGCAGCGGGCTGCCGTCCGGGATCCCGAGGTGACTCCCCGCGATCCAGGCGGCCTTGAGCCCGAGATACGGCACGCACGAGACGATGGCGACGGCCCGCAGGATCCGGCGGGGCCGACTGGGACCGACGGCGCCTGCGCGGTCGGTGTCCGGGGCGGGAGCGAGCGTCTGCGTCATGCCTCCACGCTCCCGCGCGACGGCACGGGTCCACCTCCTGCGCGACGGTGATCCGTCTCCGCCGCGCGGGGGAGGCCCGCTCAGCCCACCAGCGCCAGGACCAGTTCGTCGATCTCCTCGCCCCGGGCGTTCGCGAACCCCCGGGCCCTGGCCCTGACCTCGAAGCCGCACTTCGTCAGCACCCGCAGCGAGCCCTCGTTGTCCGCCGCCGTCCGTGCGTACAGCGGGCGTTCGGGCACCACCGCGAGCAGCCCGCGCAGGGCGGCCGTGGCCACCCCGCGGCCCCAGTACGCGCGGTCGACCCAGTAGGTGACCTCGCGCTCGCCGGGCTCCCCGTACACCGCCGCGCTGCCCACCACGTCACCGTCGGCCAGGATCGTGCGGAGCACGTCCGCGGAGGAGCGGATCCGGCTCCAGTGCGCGTCGAACGCGTCCCGGTCGGCCGGGTCCTTGGGGGTGAAGGCCGCCATGCGCAGCGCCTCGGGGTCGTTCATCTGCCGGTAGAAGACCGGCAGATCGCTGTCGTGCACCTCGCGCAGTTCCACATCCATGGGGTCAGAGCCTACGAGTGGCCAGTGTCAGCCGGTCACGCGCGTCGAACAGCGCGTCCTTCACCATCTGTTCGTGCGCGGGCGTCAGCCGGGCCACCGGCACCGAGCAGCTGATCGCGTCGCGGGCGGGCGTGCGGTAGGGGATCGCGACGCCGAAGCAGCGCAGGCCCAGGGTGTTCTCCTCGCGGTCCACGGCGAAGCCCTGCTCGCGGACCTGGTGGAGCTCCTCGATGAGCTTCTCGCGGTCGGTGATCGTGTTCTCGGTCAGCGCGGGCAGCGTCTCCGGGAGCATCTTGCGGACCTGCTCGTCCGAGTAGGTGCTCAGCAGCGCCTTGCCGAGGGACGTCGAGTGCGCGGGCAGCCGGCGGCCGACCCGGGTGAAGGGGCGCAGGTAGTGCTGGGACTGGCGGGTGGCGAGGTAGACGACGTTCGTGCCGTCCAGACGCGCCAGGTGGATGGTCTCCGTGGTGTCGTCCGACAGCCGGTCCAGGGTCGGGCGGGCCGCCGCGACCACCTCGTCGCCGTCGATGTACGACGTGCCGACCAGCAGCGCGCGTACGCCGATGCCGTAGCGGGTGCCGGTCGCGTCCGTCTCCACCCAGCCCAGCTCGACGAGCGTGCGCAGCAGCATGTAGAGGCTGGACTTGGGGTATCCGACGGCCTCCTGGACCGCCGCGAGGGAGTGCATGCCGGGGCGCCCGGCGAAGTATTCGAGCAGTTCAACCGTCCGTACCGCGGACTTGACCTGCGCCCCGCCGCCCGTCTCGCCTGCCGACATCGCCCTTGACCCCTTCGTTGGACGGGAAATAGTCTCCGACAGCGTATTCATCATCAGAGACAGTGTTCAGTATATCGAACACCCCTGGTGGATGACCCAGTACTGCGGCATTACATGTGGAGGGACCCGCGGTGGCAGCAGCACCAGTCTGGAGTGTCGACCCCCGAACCGGGAAGCAGCGTGAACAGGTTGCGGTGGAGGCCACAGCCCAGGAGGTGGACACCGCCGTCCGCGCCGCGCACGACGCCCGCGCCTCCCTCGCCGACCGCGCGGTCCGCTCCGCGTTCCTGCGCACCGCCGCCGACAAGCTCCAGGCGGCCAGGGAAGGGCTCGTCGAGACCGCCGACGCCGAGACCGCGCTCGGCCCGGTCCGCCTCACCGGCGAACTCGCCCGCACCTGCTACCAGCTGAGGGCGTTCGCGGACATCGTCGACGAGGGCGCCTTCCTGGACGTCGTCATCAACCACCCCGACGACACCGCGACCCCGCCCGTCCCGGACCTGCGCCGCTACAAGGTGTCCCTCGGCGTCGTCGCCGTCTACTCGGCGTCCAACTTCCCCTTCGCCTTCTCCGTGGCCGGCGGTGACACCGCCAGTGCGCTGGCCGCGGGCTGCCCGGTCGTCGTCAAGGCGCACCCCGACCACCCGGCGCTGTCCGAGCTGGTCGCCAAGGTGCTGCGGATGGCCGCCGCCGAGCACGGCATCCCGGCCGGCGTCGTCGGTCTGGTGCACGGCTTCGAGGCCGGTATCGAGCTGATCAAGCACCCGCTGGTCGCCGCGGCCGGCTTCACCGGTTCCGTACGCGGGGGCCGCGCCCTCTTCGACGCGGCCGCCGCCCGCCCGGTCCCGATCCCCTTCCACGGCGAGCTGGGCTCCCTGAACCCGGTCGTCGTCACCGAGGCGGCCGCGACCGAGCGCGGCGAGGAGATCGGCACGGGCCTGGCCGGATCCATGACGCTGGGCGTCGGACAGTTCTGTGTGAAGCCGGGCCTGGTGCTGGTGCCGTCCGGCGCCGCCGGCGACGGCCTGCTGAAGTCGCTGACGGACGCCGTCAGCGACACCGACGCCGGGGTCCTGCTCGACCACCGGATGCGCGACAACTTCATCGCCGGGGTCGCCGAGCGCACCGCACTGCCCGACGTGCAGTCGCCGGTGACGCCGGGCGCGGGCGGCGAGCACACGGTCAGCGCCGGGTTCCTGACGGTGGCGGCCGACAGGCTCGCCGGCGAGGGCGCGTACGACCTGCTCCTGGAGGAGTGCTTCGGCCCGGTCACCGTGGTGGCCCGCTACGACGACGACGCGCAGGCGCGGACCGTGCTGTCCCGGCTGCCGGGCAACCTCACCGCGACGGTCCACCTGTCCAGCGAGGAGGCGGCGGGCGAGGGACGCGGCGCGGAGATCCTCGCGGAGCTGACGCCGCTCGCCGGGCGGGTGCTGGTCAATGGCTGGCCGACGGGTGTCGCCGTGGCACCGGCGCAGCATCACGGTGGTCCGTACCCGGCGACGACCTCGACCTCCACGTCGGTGGGCGGCACGGCGATCGAGCGGTGGCTGCGGCCGGTCGTCTATCAGGGGGCGCCCGCGGCGCTGCTTCCCGCGGAGCTTCGGGACGAGAATCCGCTGGGGCTGCCGCGACGGTTCAACGGCACGCTGGAGCGCTGAGCGCTTCGCCGGGCGGGCCGGGTGATTCGGCCGTCGCCGGTCCGCGGCGCCGTCGTGGCCGGTCGCGCAGTTCCCCGCGCCCCTGACGGCGTTGCGGGCTGCCGGGGTCGGAACGCGGCCACCTGGCCCGCGTCGCACGGGGCGGTGCGGGCCGTCGGCGTTCTGCGGGTCAGTTCGTGTTCGGTTCCAGGCCCGCGTCTCGGGCCAGGAGGGCGGCCTGGACCCGGTTCTCGCAGTCGAGCTTGGTCAGGATGCGGCTGACGTACGTCTTCACCGTCGCCTCGCTCATGTGCAGGCGGGCGCCCGCGTCCGCGTTGGACAGGCCCTCGCCCAGCAGGGCCAGGACCTCGCGTTCGCGGGCGGTCAGGCCGGCCAGCCGGCGGCGTGCCTCCTCGCCGCGCGCGGTGGCGGCGGGGGAGGCGAGGGTGTCCACGACGTGCCGGGTGGCGGCCGGGGAGAGATAGGCGTTGCCGGCCGCCGCCGCACGGACCGCGTGGATCAGTTCCTGCGGCGCGGAGTCCTTCAGCAGGAAGCCCGCACCGCCGTGACCGAGGGCCCGCAGCACGTTCTCGCGCTCGCCGAACGTGGTCAGGATCAGCACGCGCACGCCCGGCGCGGCCCGGCCCATCTCGGCCAGCGCCGTCAGCCCGTCCATCACCGGCATCTGGATGTCCAGCAGGGCCACGTCGACCGCGGTGCTCCGGGCGGTCCGGACCGCCTCCCGCCCGTCCGCCGCCTCGGCGACGACGTCGATGTCGTCCGCCGACGTGAGGATCATCCTGATGCCGGCCCTGATGAGCGGCTCGTCGTCGGCGACGAGGACCCGGATCACGCGGCCTCCTGCGCGGTGTCGGTGCGATGAACGGATGGCGGAGCCCCGTCATCATGCCCGATCCGGTCACAGGGGCGACCACGTGCCGCCGGTCAGAGCTTGTCCTTGAAGCTCTCCTTCGCGACCAGCTTCCCGTCCCGGAAGCAGAAGCGGTAGACGATGTCCTCGTCGAGGTCCAGGTAGTGACGGCACTTCGCGCCCTCGGGCAGCGGCGGGCCCTGCTTCTCCTGGCCGTCGGTGAGCAGCGAACTGCCCTCGGGCAGCTCGGCCTTCACGTCCGCCTCCGCGTCGCCGATCTTCGCGGACTCGTAGACGTCGGCCGATATCGTGCCGCTCTCCATCTCGTCCCACAGCGCCTTGAACCCCCAGGCGCCGAGGGCGACGACGCCCACGACGAGAACGACGGCGGTGACGGCGCAGCCGAGGGCGACCTTCTTCTTGCTGCTCATGATGGCGGCGAACTCCCCTTGCGGATCGGAACGGTCGATGACCGCACCACCGTCGCCCGCCGCACCCCCGCCGGGCTGCCGCCGAAAGTCGTCACCCGCCGAGACGGAGGTCGCGCCCTCGGGAGGGGGCAGGGTCTCCCCACCGCCGTACGGCAGCACCGCGGCGAGCCGGAAACCGCCGTCGGGCGTGGGACCGGTGTGCACCATGCCGCCGACCAGCCGCGCCCGCTCCCGCAGACCCGCCAGGCCCTGACCGCCGCTCACCGCGGGCGGGGACGCGGGAACCCCGGCCGGCACGGGCCCGTTGGACACCTCGACCACCAGGCTGTCGGGTTCGTAGCGCAGCGCCACCGCGATCGGGGCGCCCGGCGCGTGCTTGTGCGCGTTGGTCAGGCCCTCCTGGGCGATGCGGTACGCGGCGTGGTCGGCGGCGGGCGCGAGAGGCCGTACGTCCCCCGAACGGTGCAGCTCCACGGCCGCGCCCGCCGCTCGGGACGACTCGACCAGGCCGTCGACGGCCGCCGCCACCCGGGCCGCCGGGGTTTCGGCGTCGGACCCGTCCGGCTGCCGCCCGGCAGGCGCGCCCGCGTCGTCCCGCAGGATGCCCACCGCCTCCCGCAGCTCCCGCATCGCCGTGCGCGACGCCTCCCGCAGGATGCCGACCCCTTCGCGGTGGCGGTCGCCCAGCTCCGGGTCCACCTCCAGCGCGCCGGCGTGCACCGCGATCAGGGCGAGCTGGTGGCCGAGGCTGTCGTGCATGTCCTGGGCGATCCGCTGACGCTCCAGGAGCCGGGCCTGTCGTGCCACCATCGCCTGTTCGCGCACCAGTTGGGCGTTGTGCCGCCGCAGGGCGTCGAGCAGCGCGTGGCGCTGGGCGCGATAGCGGGAGGCGAGGCCGGGCACGATGACCAGCGCCAGGAACGAGCCCGCCGCCAGCGAGCCCGTGACGATCACCGAAAGCCGGACCTCCTCGTCGCGCGCCGCGCCGATGCCGACCACGGTGTACAGCACGAACGCGGCGGCGTACGCGGCCAGCGCGCGTGAGGGGCGCATGATCCGGCTGCCCGCCGACCAGCTCGCGTACATCAGCAGCGGTACCGCGCCGCTCGCCACTCCGGCCATGGCCGAGGCGAGGATCAGCACCGCCGCCGGCAGCGAGCGGCGGGCCAGTGACAGTACGGCGGCGGACAGGGCCACGACGACGGTCCACGCGCCGAAACCGGGACGGTCGTCGAAGAGGCCCGCCAGTGCGGCGAACACGACGACGAGAACGCTCTCGCCGATGATCCGCTTGCGGGGCCAGGGAGAGGCGGCGAGGAGCCGGGAGCGGAGCGGCCGGTCCGTACGGGGTGTCTGTGCTGCGTCCACCGCGCAGACGATAGCCAGCCGCCCGGGGCCGCCCGCATCCGCCCTTCGGCGCGGTCCGCAGCGACGAAAGTCGACACCCGCCACCCGCCGGGCCCGTCATCTTTGGTCGCTGCGGACGTCGACTTACGAGGACTGACCCGGGCCGGGACCCGCGGTGAGGATGGATCCGCCGGACGAGGACGCCGGCGGCCACCCACCACCGGCACGGAGAGTGAAGCGATGGACAGCGCGCGACCGCAGGCGAACGAGCGGTTCACCATCCGGCAGAAGACCACCTTCATGATCAACCGGTACGTCGTGACCGAGACGCTGCCGGACGGCTCCGACGGCAAGGTCGTCGCCTTCGCCGAGCAGAAGCGGATGGCGCTCAAGGAGCAGATGACCTTCTACACCGACGAGTCCAAGGGCCGTGTGCTGTTCACCGCCAAGGCCCGCCAGGTCCTGGACGTCGGCGCCGCCTACGACGTGTGCGACGCGCTGGGCAACCCCGTCGGCACGTTCCGCAAGAAGTTCGCCGCCTCCCTGCTGCGCTCGACGTGGGAACTGGAGCAGCCGGGCTCCGTCAGCGCCGTCGGGACCGAGCGCAACCGGTTCGTGGCCGTGCTGCGCCGGGTCTGGGAACTGCTGCCGCTGGACTTCGTACCGTTCGCGTGGCCGTACCACTTCGACTTCGCCTCGGACGGGAAGCCGGTGATGAAGGTCGACAAGAAGATGGGGCTGCGCGACCGCTATCTGCTCGACGTGGCCTCGCCCGACCTCGACCTGCGCCTCGCCATCGCCCAGGCCGTCGCCCTGGACGCCCTCCAGTCCCGCTGACGGGGACCCCCCTCGGGCGAGCGGGACGGGGGACGGCCTGGAAGAATCCCGCCATGGACCTGGAAATCCCCGAACTCCCCTTCCCGCTGCGCACCTACGGCCCCGACGGCCACTGGTCCTACGAGGACGACGGCATCCTCTCCGGATGGGCCGGCCCCCGGCAGGACCGTTTCGTGCCGCCCACCGGCGAGGCCCTGGACGCCGCCTCCGACGCGCCCCGGCTGCTCGGCGCGCCCGAGGGCGACTTCCAGCTGATCGCCCGCGTCACCGTCGGCTTCGCGGCCGCCTTCGACGCGGGCGTCCTCCACGTCCACGTCGGCGAACGGGCCTGGGCCAAGCTGTGCCTGGAGTACTCCCCGGACGTGCCCACCGTCTGCACGGTCGTCACCCGGGGCCACTCCGACGACGCCAACTCCTTCACGGTCGAGGGCAGCTCGGTGTGGCTGCGGGTGAGCCGCACCGGCCGCGCCTTCGCCTTCCACGCCTCCCGCGACGGCGAGCGCTGGACCTTCGTCCGGCTGTTCACGCTCGGCGACGAGAAGGAGACCGGTGCGGCCCTGGTCGGCTTCATGACGCAGTCGCCGCTGGGGGAGGGGTGCGTGGTGACCTACGACCACCTGGAGTTCAGGCCGCACTGGCCGAAGGACCTGCGAGACGGAAGCTGAGCAGGCCCGTCACCGCGAGCAGCGCCGCGCTGATCACCAGGCTCAGCCGCATCCCGGCCACGAAGCCGTCGGAGATCAGCGCCCCGAAGACGGCGATGCCCAGCGCCCCGGCCATCTGCCGGGCCGCGTTGAGGACACCGGCGGCGAGGCCCGCCCGCTCCGCCGGCACGGCGTCCATCATCGCCGCCGTCAGCGGCGGCACCGTCAGCGCGCAGCCCAGCGCCATCGGGAGGAGGAGCAGCGCCACCACGACCGGGGGCGTGCCGGCGTCGACGAACAGCATCACCAGCAGCCCCACCACGGCGATGCCCTGGCCCAACGCCATCGGCAGCCGGGCGCCGTACCGTCCGGCGAGCTTGCCCGCCACCACGTTCGTCACCGCGATCAGGCCCGTCATCGGCAGGAACATCAGCCCGGCCTGGAGCGCGGAACGCCCCTGGACCTGCTGGAAGAAGAGCGAGAAGACGAACACCATGCTGTAGAAGGCGACGCTGACGGCCGCTCCCGTCGCGACCGTCACCGCGACGGTCCGGTCGCGGAACAGCCCGAGCGGGACGACCGGGTGCGGCCGGCGCGCCTCGACACGGAGGAACGCGGCCGCCGCGACCACGGCCACCGCGAGCGCCGCCCAGCCCGCGGTGCCGCCCTCGATCACCGCGAACGTCAGCGCGGTGAGCGCGACCACCGCCGTCACCTGGCCGGGCAGGTCCAGCGGCGCCGGGCGACGCCGCGAGCGCGGGGCCCGAACCAGCAGCGCGAGGATCAGGGCGCCCACCGGAAGGTTGACGAAGAAGATCCCGCGCCAGTCCCAGGCCGTGGTCAGCACACCGCCCACCACAGGGCCCAGCGCCACCGCCGCCGAACCGCCCGCCGCCCACACGGCCACCGCCCGCGCCCGCCGCGCCGGGTCCGTGTACGCCTGCCGCACCAGCGCCAGCGAGGCGGGCAGTACGACGGCCGCCGCGACGCCCTGCACGACCCGCGCGCCGATGAGGGAGGGCAGGTTCGGCGCCAGGCCGCAGGCCGCCGAGGCGAGCGTGAAGAGGCCGGCGCCCAGCGCGTACGCCCGGGTCGCCCCCGCCCGGTCCGAGAACGCCCCGGTGGACAGCATCAGCGCGGCGAACGCCAGCGTGTAGGCGTCCACCACCCACTGCAGGCCGGTCATCCCGCCGCCGAGGGAGTCGCCCATCGCGGGCAGGGCCACGTTCACGATGGACGCGTCCAGGCAGACCAGCGCGAAGCCGAGGAGACCGGCGGTGAGGGTGAGAGCGGCGGAGGGAGATCCGGGTTCCTTGCGCTTCGACATCAACTCGCCCCGGCTGTGGGCGAGTTGACTGTTTTCGCGCGTCACGTTCGTCGACATGCCTCCATCCTGCGGATCGCCGCCGACGTACAGTAGTGGCCAAAATGCCATGCAGCCGGAGGTTCTGGCCATGTCCCCGTCGTTCGCCCCGCACCGCATCGCGGTCGTCGCGCCCTCGCCCGTGTCCATGTTCAACCTCGCCATTCCGGAGATGCTGTTCGGCAAGGTCGAGGTCGACGGACGCCCCGGCTACGAGGTGGTCATCTGCGCGGCCGAGCCGGGACCGGTGCCCACGAGCGGCGGACTCGACCTGTACGTACGGCACGGGCTCGACGTCGTCGGGGCCGCGGACACCCTGCTCGTCGCCGGGACCGGGGAGCCCTTCGAGCCGGACGGGCGGATCGTGGCCGCCGTGCGCGAGGCGGCCGCCGCCGGCAAGCGCATCGCCTCCCTGTGCACCGGCGCCTTCCAGCTCGCCGAAGCGGGCCTGCTGCACGGCCGCAGAGCCACCACGTACTGGGCGCACGCCGAGGAGCTGCGCCGCCGCTACCCGCAGGTCGACCTGCGCGGAGACGTGCTGTACGTCCAGGACGGGCCCTACGTCACCTCCTCCGGCTACGCCGCCGGCATCGACCTGTGCCTGCACGTCATCCGGACCGACTACGGCGCCGCCGTCGCCAACGAGGTCGCCCGGCGCGCCCTGGTCGCACCCGTGAGGCCGGGCGGCCAGACCCAGTTCACCCAGACCCCGTTGCCGCCCGAACGCGGCAACGCCTGCTCCGACACCCGCGGCTGGGCCATGCGCAACCTCGACAAGCCGCTCACCCTCACCGACCTGGCCCGCCATGCCGGCGTCAGCGTGCGCACCCTCACCCGCCGCTTCCACGCCGAGAGCGGGGTGAGCCCCTTGCAGTGGCTGCTGCACCAGCGCATCGAGCGCGCCAAGGAACTCCTGGAGGCCACGGACCTGCCGATGGACCAGGTGGCCCGCGCCGCCGGCCTGGGCACGGCCGACTCGCTGCGCGGGCATCTGGTCCGCCGCACGGGTCTGACGCCGAGCGCCTACCGGGCGCAGTTCAGCCGGCTCGGAACCGGGGCGGCCGGGGCCACGTCCTCCGTTGCATGATCAGTGACCGAGTGACCGCGCACCGGATGATCCGTACCGTCGTGCCCGCCGAGGCGGAGACGGTCGCCGCCCTGCACGCGCGTGCCAGGGCGACGTACTACCCGGACGGCCTCCCCGACGACGGCACCGACTGGTCCGCCGCCTGGCGCGGCGCCATCGAGCGGCCCGACGGGCATGTGCTGTGCGTGGTGGAGAACGGCCGGATCGTCGGACTCGCGTCCTTCCGCCGGCCCGAGGGCGGCCCCGCCGGCACGGTCAAGCTGTTCCAGTTCCACGTCGACCCCGACCACTGGGGCCGTGGCGTCGGTACGGCCCTGCACGCGGCCTGCGTCGAGGAGTGGCGGGCGGACGGCATGCGCACGGCCGTGCTCGACGTCCACGTGGACAACCGTCGGGCGCAGAGCTTCTACGCCGGCCGGGGCTGGCAGCCGGACCCGGAGAACCCGCCCGCCGAAGGCGACCACCACCTGTACCTCAGTTTCTCCGTGCCGGGCGACGCCACCTGACCGGGAATGAAGCCCGCTGCTTGAACGTTCATCCAGTCTGCGGAGGGTGTCTCCGTATCCGTCCGAGCTGGAGAGAGCCGTAGACATGCGCGTCGAGATCTGGAGCGACATCGCCTGCCCCTGGTGCTACGTGGGCAAGGCCCGCTTCGAGAAGGCGCTCGAAGCCTTCCCGCACCGCGACCAGGTCGAGGTCGTGCACCGCTCCTTCGAGCTGGACCCCGGGCGCGCCAAGGGCGACACCCAGCCGGTGATCACCATGCTCACCAAGAAGTACGGCATGAGCGCCGCACAGGCACAGGCCGGCGAGGAGAACCTCGGCGCGCAGGCCGCCGCGGAGGGCCTCGCCTACCGCACCGAGGGCCGCGACCACGGCAACACCTTCGACATGCACCGGCTGCTGCACTTCGCCAAGGAACAGGGCCGCCAGGACGAACTGATCCAGGGCCTGTACAAGGCGAACTTCGCCGAGGAGCGGTCCGTGTTCTCCGAGGGCGACGAGCGCCTCGTGGAGCTGGCCGCCGCCGCTGGACTCGACGCCGAGGCCGCCCGCAAGGTCCTCGCCGACCCGGACGCCTACGCCGACGACGTCCGCGCCGACGAGCGCGAGGCCGCCGAGCTCGGTGCCAACGGAGTGCCCTTCTTCGTCCTCGACCGCAAGTACGGCGTCTCCGGCGCCCAGCCCGCCGAGGTCTTCCAGCAGGCCCTGACCCAGGCATGGGGCGAGCGGTCGCCGCTTCGGCTCATCGACCAGGGTGACGCGGACGCGTGCGGCCCCGACGGGTGCGCGGTACCGCAGAACTAAAAGCGCAGGTGACGGCGGATCTATAAGGGCTGCTTGGCGAAGCCACGCAAAAACAGGCAATGGACTATGAGGTCTCCCGGGCCCACAGTGGAGCCATGGAGACCTTCGAGAGCCTCGTCCGTACCGAGTTCGCGCCGAAGAACACCTACCTGAACACGGCCAGCACCGGCCTGCTGCCGGCCCGTACCGTCACCGCCATGCGGACCGCGGTGGAGGCCGCGGCGGCCGGGCGGCCGACCGACATGTTCTCCGACGTCGAGGCGAGCCGCGCCTGCTTCGCGCGGCTCGTCTCCGTGCCCGAGCGCCGGGTGGCGGCCGGGGCCTCCGTCGCGGTCTACAGCGGCCTGATCGCCGCCTCCCTCCCGGACGGCGCCGAAGTCCTCACCGCCGAGGGCGACTTCAGCTCCGTCGTGAACCCCTTCCACGTCCGCACCGACCTCAAGGTGCGCACCGTGCCGCTGGAGCGGGTCGCCGAGTCGGTGCGGCCCGGTACCGCCCTGGTCGCGGTCAGCGCCGCGCAGTCCGCGGACGGCCGGGTGGCCGACCTGCCCGCGATCCGGGAGGCGGCGCGCCGGCACGGGGCGCGTACGTACATCGACGCGTCCCAGGCCGCCGGATGGCTGGACTTCGACGCGGACGCCCACGACTACTCCGCCTCCGTCGCCTTCAAGTGGCTCGTCTGCCCCCGGGGCGTGGCCTTCCTGGTCGTCCCGGAGGACCTCGGCGGGCTCACCCCGCTGTTCGCCGGCTGGGTCGCGGGGGAGCGCCCCTGGGACGCCTGCTACGGCCCCATCGACGAACTCGCCCACTCCGCACGGCGGTTCGACGAGAGCCCCGCCCTCTTCTCCTACGCCGGCGCCCGCCGCTCCCTCGAACTGCTGGAGGAACTCGGCGTGGACGCCGTGCGCGCCCACGACCTCGCCCTCGCCGACCGCTTCCGGGCGGGCCTGGCCTCCCTCGGCCACGAACCCGTCCCCGCACCCGGCTCGCCGATCGTCTCCGTGCCCGGACTCGGCAGCCGCCAGGGCGACTTGAGCGGCGCCGGAGTGGAGGTCTCCGACCGCGCCGGCAATCTGCGCGCGGCCTTCCATCTCTACAACACGCCCGCCGATGTCGACCGTCTGCTCGACGTCCTCTCCGCCTGAACCACTGGCGCGGGCCCTGCCGGGACGCTAGGAAGGGCACGTGGAGTCCACGGGCGGTACCTCCGCACCGCCGCCTGCCGACGCGGAGGTGCACCGGCGGCTGGTGTACGGCGACGAGTCCGCGCTGGCCGAGGTGTACGCGGCGTACGGCGGGCTGGTGCGGCGGGTCGCCGTGCGCGTCACACGCTCGCCGGCCGCCGCCGAGGACGTGGCGCAGGAGGTCTTCGCCCACCTGTGGAGCCGGCCCTACACCTTCGACACGCGCCGTGGCTCGCTGCGCACCTGGCTGTCCGTGCTCGCCCACCGGCGGGCCGTGGACTGGGTGCGCAGCGAGGCCCGGCACCGCAAGGCCGCCGGCGCCGACGACTCGGTGCTCCAGGCCATCCCCGACACCGGTCCCGGTCCCGACGAGACGGTCGTCGACCGCGAGCGCTCCCTGCTGCTGCACACCGCCCTCGCCGAACTCCCGCAGCCGCAGCGCGAGGTCGTGCACCTCGCCTACTTCGCCGGCCGCACCTACCGGCAGGCCGCCGTGGAGCTGGGCATACCCGAGGGCACGGCCAAGACCCGGCTGCGCAGCGCCCTGCGCGCCTTGGCGGAAACTTTGGCCGACCCACCGGACCCGGCGCTCGAAAGGGGCGCATGATGGCGAGAGGGGTACCCGCGGGAAAGGCGGGCGAGGTTCTCGCCGGCAACGGGGACGGAGAGGAGGCGCGCGATGACCGACGGACACGGATCCGTCCCTGATCTGCTGGCCGCCTGGGCCTTCGGCGCCCTCGACCAGGCCGACACGCGGACGGTCTCGGCGCACCTGGCCGGGTGCGAGAGCTGCGCCGCGGAGGCGGCGAGGCTGAAGGAGACGGTACGGCTGCTCGACGGGTCGCCGCTCACCGCTCCCACCCCCTCGCCCGACGGTGTCCTCTCCCTCGCCCTGCGCACCCGGCCCTCCGTCGCCGGTGTCGCCGGGCACGCCGCGCCCTACGCCGCCGCGGTCGCCGGGCTGAAGGGACTGCTGCCCGAGCTGGCGGGCCGCTGGACCACGCCGGTCGTGCACGACTGGGACGCGCACGCCACCGTCGCCCACCTGCTGGCCGCCGACGAGCACCTGTCCGGCCGGCTCGGCGTCGACGCGCGGGTGCCGCCCTCACGGATCGAGGAGGGCACGCACTGGGAGGACGCCTGGAACCGGCGCAGCGCCGATGTCATCGCCCACGAGCACGGCCGTACGCCGGAGGAGACCGTGGCCGACTGGGCCGCGCAGGCCGACGAGCTGCTCGGCACGCCCGAGGCCCACGACGACGAACTCGCCGCGCGGGCCGTGACACTGATGGGGATGCGGCTGCCGGTCGCCGACCACTTCCTGGTGCGCGGCTTCGAGACGTGGATCCACACCGACGACATCGGCCGCGCGCTCGGCCTCGCCGTCCCGCTGCCGCCGCCGGAGCACCTGGATCGGCTGGTCCGCCTCGCGGTGCGTGTCCTCGGGGCGGCCCTGGGACCCACCGCGCCCCCGGTGCTGTTCTCGGTCACCGGGGGCGAGGAATGGGTGCTGGGTTCCGCGGACGAGCCCGTACGGGCCGAACTCAGTCTCGATCCGTACGACTTCTGCCTGCTCGTCGGCGGACGGTACGCCCCTGAGGCGGTGCCCCGGGGCGCCACGGGCGACGCGGCCGCCGTACGGAACGTACTGGAGCGGGCCGCGTCGCTGGCGTGGCTGTGAAACCCGCCCGGGCGAGGCTCACTTCACCGGGGTGAAGTCCCGCGCACCGATGAACTCCGGGCGCCGGATCGGAGCCGCGAAGGGATCCACGGCCGCGTTGTCCACGCTGTTGAACACGATGAACACGTTGCTGCGCGGGAACGGCGTGATGTTGTCGCCGGAGCCGTGCATGCAGTTGCAGTCGAACCAGGTCGCCGAACCGGCCTTGCCCGTGAAGAGCTTGATGCCGTACTCGGAGGCCATCTCCGTCAGCGCCTCGTCCGACGGCGTGCCCGCGTCCTGCATCTGGAGCGACTTCTTGTAGTTGTCCTTCGGCGTGGCCCCCGCGCACCCGAGGAAGGTCCGGTGCGAACCGGGCATGATCATCAGCCCGCCGTTGGTGTCGTGGTTCTCGGTCAGCGCGATCGAGACGGACACCGTCCGCATGTTCGGCAGGCCGTCCTCGGCGTGCCAGGTCTCGAAGTCCGAGTGCCAGTAGAAGCCACTGGCCCCGAAGCCCGGCTTGACGTTGATCCGCGACTGGTGGACGTACACGTCCGAGCCGAGGATCTGCCGCGCCCGGCCGACGACGCGCTCGTCGCGCACCAGCGCGGCGAACACCTCGCTGAGCTTGTGCACCTCGAAGACGGAGCGGATCTCCTTGGACTTCGGCTCGATGATCGACCGCTCGTCCGCGCGGATCGCCGGGTCGGCGATCAGCCGCTCCAGCTCGCGGTGGTAGACGTCCACCTCGTCCGCGCCGATCAGCTGGTCGATGGCGAGGAAGCCGTCACGCTCGAACGACTGGAGGTCGCCGGCCGTGATCGGGCCCGGCGTGTCGGGTGCGCCCCACACGACGGGGTCCTTGCGCGGCGTCGACACCTCGGTGGCGCCGCGGCTGGGGTAGAGATCGGTGACGTTTCCGGTCATGGCGGTGGTCATGGGTTTCTCACACCTCCTCGGGCTCGGTGAGCAGCGGGTACACCCCGTTCTCGTCGTGGTCCTCGCGGCCGGTCACGGGCGGGTTGAAGACACAGAGGCAGCGGAAGTCCTCCTTCACCCGCAGCGTGTGCCTCTCGTGGCCGTCCAGGAGGTACATGGTCCCGGGCGTGATCACGTGCGTCAGCCCGGTCTCGTGGTCGGTCAGCTCGGCCTCGCCCTCGACGCAGACGACGGCCTCGATGTGGTTCGCGTACCACATCGACGTCTCCGTACCCGCGTACAGGATCGTCTCGTGCAGCGAGAAGCCGACCTTCTCCTTCGCGAGGACGATGCGCTTGCTCTCCCAGGTGCCGGACGCCGATTTCACATGGCGGTCGGTGCCTTCGATGTCCTTGAACGAACGGACGATCACGGTGCTGCGATGCCTCCTAGGTGGGGGTGTACTCGGTGCTCCCGGCGGGACGGACGGGCCGGGGCGGCCCGTCCGTCGGCCGGGGGTCTTTCGGCGCCCGTCAGGCGGTCTCGGTGACGGCGCGGGCCAGGACGCGGAGCCCCTCGTCGAGCTCGTCCGGGGTGATGGTGAGGGCGGGCAGCAGTTTGATGACCTCGCTCTCGGGACCGGACGTCTCCACGAGCAGTCCGAGCTCGAAGGCGCGGCGCGCGACCCGGCCGGCCCGCTCCTTGTCGTGGAACTCCATGCCCCACACCAGGCCGCGGCCCCGGTACTCCTTCACATCGGGAAGGTTCTCCTCGCAGATGGCGATCAGGCCCTGCTCGACCTGCTCACCGCGCGCCCGGGTCTGCTTCTCCATCGCGCTGCCGTCGGCCCAGTACGACTCCAGGGCGGCGGTGGCGGTGACGAAGGCGGGGTTGTTGCCGCGGAAGGTGCCGTTGTGCTCGCCCGGCTCCCAGATGTCCAGCTCCGGCTTGAACAGGCAGAGCGACATGGGCAGTCCGTAGCCGCTGATGGACTTGGACACCGTGACGATGTCCGGGGTGATGCCGGCCTCCTCGAAGGAGAAGAAGGCCCCGGTACGGCCGCACCCCATCTGGATGTCGTCGACGATGAGCAGCATGTCCTGCCGCTCGCACAGCTCGGCGAGCGCCCGCAGCCACTCCGGACGGGCGACATTGATGCCGCCCTCGCCCTGCACGGTCTCCACGATCACGGCGGCGGGCTTGTTGAGGCCGGAACCCTGGTCCTCCAGGAGCCGCTCGAACCACAGGAAGTCCTCGACCGCGCCGTCGAAGTAGTTGTCGAACGGCATGGGGGTGCCGTGCACCAGCGGGATGCCGGCGCCGGCCCGCTTGAAGGCGTTGCCGGTGACGGCCAGCGAGCCCAGGGACATGCCGTGGAAGGCGTTGGTGAAGGACACGATGGCCTCGCGGCCCTTCACCTTGCGCGCCAGCTTCAGCGCGGACTCCACGGCGTTGGTGCCGGTCGGGCCCGGGAACATGACCTTGTACGGCAGGTCGCGCGGCCGCAGGACCAGGTCCTGGAAGGTCTGCAGGAAGGCCCGCTTGGCGCTGGTGGACATGTCGAGCCCGTGCGTGACGCCGTCACGCTCCAGGTAGTCGATCAGCGCCCGTTTCAGGACGGGGTTGTTGTGCCCGTAGTTCAGCGAACCCGCGCCGGCGAAGAAGTCCAGGTACTCGTGGCCGTCCTCGTCGTACATACGGCTGCCCCGCGCGCGGTCGAAGACTGTGGGCCAGCCGCGGCAGTAGCTGCGCACCTCGGACTCGAGGGTCTCGAAGACGCTGAGGTCGGGCTGGGTGATGGTCACGACGAATCGCTCCTCGTTGCGTGGGGGGTGTCAGAGGGAGAGGGGGCCGATGCGGTACAGCACTTCGGGGTCGTGCGGTCCGTCCGGGAACAGGCTGGTGGGGAAGAGCACCTCCCGCTCCAGGGCGGCGCCGTGCCGCTCGGCGAAGGAGTCGAACAGCCGATCGGATGCGGTGTTGCCGGGCGTGATGGTGGTCTCGATGCTCGTGATGCCGTACTCGCCACTGACCCGCGCGACGAGTCCGTCGAGCAGTGCGGCGGCGATGCCGCGGCCGCGGTAGGCGTCGTCCACGGCCACCTGCCAGACGAGCAGGGTGCGCGGACGGTCCGGGCGCACGTACCCGGTCACGAAGCCGACCGGTTCGCCGTGCTCGTCGCGCGCCACGGCCGAGGTGCTCGCGAAGTCGCGGCACCACAGCAGATAGCTGTACGACGAGTTGAGGTCGAGGGCTTTGGAGTCTTTGGCAATACGCCACAGCGCGGCCCCGTCGGCCACCGCCGGACGGTCGATTTGCAGGTCTGCTTGTGCGGCAGTCATGCGAATTGAATTTACCGAGGGAAATTCGAAATTGCATGGCCGCGAGGGGTTACGTGTGGCGCCCGGTTGTGTTATCACGCGGGCGTGAGGGAACCCCTCGATGGCCTGCGATACGCCCCAGTTTGCCCCCGTAATACCACACAAATCGGACGCGGTGTGTAACGCGTCACAGGCATGTAACTCTCACGAGACCTGCCCGAATTAGTCTGGTTGGTGTTCGCGGAATCTTTGCGTTTAAGGTCGAAGAAAGCGGGCAGAAGAGTATGGGGAGCTACCCTGGAAAAGAATTCCAGAATTACGCCGAATTCAGGCTCCCGTAACGCCGTCGAGGCGCTCTCGCAAAATGTCGGCGTGGCCGTTGTGGCGCGCGTACTCCTCGATCATGTGAATGAGCACCCAGCGCAGACTCACCGCCACCCCGGCCATCGGCCCGTCGCCGATCCGCCCCGTGCTCTCCAGCGACCGCCCGGCACACACCTCACGCCCCCGGGCGACCTCCCGCCGCCACACGTCCAGCGCCTCACGGATCCCCCTCCCGGGTTCGAGTCCGTAGCCGCTCTCGTTCCCCCGCCCGTACACCGGCGGAAGATCGAGACCGCCCGCCACTCGCTGGAACCAGTTCCGCTCACACTCCGCGAGATGCTGCACCAGCCCGAGCAGCGTGAGCTCCGACGGCCGGGCGGGCGCACGGCGCACCTGCGCGTCGTCCAGTCCCTCGCACTTCAGCTCCAGCGTGGCGCGATGAAAGTCGAGCCAGCTCTCCAGCATGGGCCGCTCGGCGCCGGTCATGAGGGGGATGGGCCGGCCGTCGGGGAGGGTCTGGGGGGCGTCGGTGGTCATGGGCCGAGCGTGGCACAGCGCGACCGGATACGGCCCGGCCGGCGGTCGATTCCAGCCCGCCCGGCGGAAGGGCACAAGCCGGTGCGCCTCCTTCGGCCCGTCGGCCGGCGGGTGCGGCGCGGTCCGCGCCCCTCAGTCCGCCCGGCGTTTGAGGGCGAGGCCGTGCAGGCCGATGGGGGCAGGGGGTGGAGCCCCTGGTGGGGTGGGACGTGGCTAGTGTCGGGCGCTGTCGGCGACCGTCCGGAGTGCTCCCTCCACGTCCACGTCCAGCCCCTGCTCCGCCAGCGCGGAGCCCAGCGCGGCCAGGGAGCCCCGGACGGCGCCCACGGTCGCATCGGCCCCGTAGTGATTGACCCGGATCATCTCCTTGGCCAGCGCCCCACCCCCCGCGGCCAGCGGCAGCGCCGGATCCGACGTCAGCGCCCGAGCCACCACCTCCGACGCCACCACTCCGGCCGGCACCCTCAGCGTCGTCGCGACAGGAGCCGCGTCCCGCGCGTCGTACACGTACGGCTCCAGCCCGCCGCCCAGAGCCACCGCACCCGCCCGCGTGGACAGCGCCGCGGTCCGATGGCGGCCCATCACCGCCTCCAGCCCGTCCCCCTCGATCCGCTCCACGCACGCCTCCAGCGCGAGCATCTCCAACTGCGCGGGAGCGTGCGGCAGCGCGGTGCGCCCGCCGTCGATCCAGCGGGCCTTCCAGTCGAGCAGCGACAGGTACGACCGCCGCGGAGCCCGCGGATTCGCCGCCATCCGGGCCCACGCCCGCTCGCTCACCGACACCGCCGACACCCCGGCCGGCCCGCCCATCGCCTTCTGCGCCCCGATGACGCACAGGTCCACGCCCCACGCGTCCGGCAGCACCGGCTCGGCCCCGATGGACGCCACCGCGTCCAGGTAGAGCAGCGCCCCGTGCGCCCGCACGACCTCGCCGATCTCCGCGACGGGATTGGTGTTGCCGGTGGCCGCCTCCGCGTGCACCAGGGACACGAAGTCGATCTCCGGGTGCTCGGCGAGGGCCGCACGGATCTGGTCCGCCGTGACCGCCGTGTGGAAGGGCACCGCCAGGTCGATCACGGTCGCGCCGCAGTCCCGCAGCCAGTCCCCGAAGGTCTGCCCGTACGGGCCCGTGATCACGTTCAGCGCGGTCGTGCCCGGCCCCGCCGTGCCGCGGATCGCCCCCTCCAGCGGCAGCAGCGCCTCACCCTGCATGATCACGACGTCCTGACGTGTCCCGAGCAGCCGTGCCACCCGGTCCTCGATGGCCGCGAATCGGGCGGCGCTCAGCGGTGCCAGGTCCAGGAAGGGGTGGGTCACGACGGGACTCTCTTCGCTCAGGGGTCGACGCCACGAGCGTAACCGGGCGGTAACCGGGCATCCCGACACCCCGCCCCGGGCGCCATACAGGGCATCCCGCACCCGACTTCTTAGGTCGAACGGCCACAGAGCCATCGGTTTGGTTTGAGGAGCCCAAACCTTTCCTTATAATCGGAACCCAAAGTTCCCTCACAGGAGGCCCCCCGTGAAGACGACCCTCGGGCGCCGGACCCGCATTCTGGCCGCCACCACCGCGACGGCCGGGCTGGTGCTCGTGGCCGGCTGCTCCTCCGACGGCGACGGCGGCAGCGGCACGAAGACCGCGGCCGGCGGTGTCGAGCTCGTCAAGGCGGGCCAGCTCACCACCTGCACCCACCTGCCGTACCCGCCCTTCCAGTCGGAGATCGACGGCAAGGTGCAGGGCTTCGACGTCGCCCTCATCGACCTGGTCGCCAAGGACCTGGGCGTGAAGCAGGAGATCCTCGACACGCCCTTCGAGAACTTCAAGACCGGCGCCTTCCTCAACTCCGGGGAGTGCGACCTCGCCGCCGCCGGCATGACCATCACCGACGAGCGCAAGAAGAACGTCGACTTCTCCGACCCGTACTTCGAGGCCACCCAGGCCGTCCTGGTCGACAAGAAGAGCGGCATCTCCTCCTTCGCGGACCTCAAGGGCAAGAAGGTCGGCGCCCAGGCGCAGACCACCGGCGAGGACTACGCCAAGAGCAAGGGCCTGGACCCGGTCTCCTTCGAGTCCTCCGACGCCGTCCTCAACGGCCTGCGCACCGGCCAGGTCGAGGCCGTCGTCATCGACTACCCGGTCGTCCAGGGCTGGCTGAAGGACAAGGCCAACGCGGCCGCCTTCGAGGTCGCCGAGCAGGTCAACACCGGTGAGCAGTACGGCGTCACGGTGAAGAAGGGCAACGACAAGCTCCGCGAGGCCATCAACAAGGCGATCAAGGACGCGAAGGCCGACGGCACGTACAAGAAGCTGTACGAGCAGTGGATCGGCCCGTACGACGAGTCCGCCGCCTCTCCGTCGCCCGCCGCCTGACCCCGATGAGCGGCGCAGAGGTACCACTCCAGCCGAAGAAGAAGGGCCTGACCCGGCGCCAGAAGCGCAGCCTGTCGCGCGGCGTCCAGTACGTCGTCTTCGTCGCGGCCGTGATCGCCTTCGCGGTCGCGGCCGACTGGGGCCGGCTGAAGAACCAGTTCGCGCAAGGGTCGATCGCCCGGGAGATGTTCCCGGACGTCATCACCCTGGCGCTGAAGAACACCGTGCTGTACACCGTGTCCGGCTTCGTCGTCGGACTGGTCCTCGGCATGGTGATCGCGCTGATGCGGCTGTCGTCCGTCGGCCCGTACCGCTGGCTCGCCGGCATCTACATCGAGATCTTCCGCGGTCTGCCCGCCCTGCTGATCTTCATCTTCATCGGCGTGGCCGTACCGCTGGCCTTCCCGGGCACGGAGATCCCGGGCGGCACCTACGGCAAGGTGGCCCTGGCCCTCGGCCTGGTCGCCGCCGCGTACATGGCGGAGACGATCCGCGCCGGCATCCAGGCGGTGCCCAAGGGCCAGATGGAGGCGGCGCGTTCGCTCGGCTTCTCGCCGGCCCGGGCCATGATCTCGATCATCATCCCGCAGGCGTTCCGGATCATCCTGCCGCCGCTCACCAACGAACTCGTCCTGCTCTTCAAGGACTCCTCGCTGGTGCTGTTCCTCGGTGTCACGCTGGAGGAGCGCGAGCTGTCCAAGTTCGGCCGTGACCTGGCCAGCCAGACCGCCAACTCCACGCCGATCCTGGTCGCCGGCCTGTGCTATCTGCTGGTGACGATCCCGCTCGGCTTCGTCGTACGCCGTATGGAGGCGAAGGCCCAGGAGGCCGTGAAATGAGCGAGAGCCCCACCGTGGCCGGCCCGGAGATCGAGGTCCGCGGCCTGCACAAGTCCTTCGGCGACAACGAGGTGCTGCGCGGCATCGACCTGGAGATCCGCCCGGGCGAGGTCGTGTGCGTCATCGGCCCGTCCGGCTCGGGCAAGTCGACGCTGCTGCGGTGCGTCAACCTGCTGGAGGAGCCCACCAAGGGCCAGGTCTTCGTCGGCGGCACCGAGCTCACCGACCCCGACGTCGACATCGACGCCGTACGCCGGCGTATCGGCATGGTCTTCCAGCAGTTCAACCTGTTCCCGCACCTCACGGTGACCGAGAACCTCACGCTGCCGCAGCGCCGGGTCCTCGGCCGCGACAAGGCCGCCGCGGCCAAGGTCGCCGCCGAGAACCTGGAGCGGGTCGGCCTGTCCGAGAAGGCGACCGCGTACCCGGCGTCCCTCTCCGGCGGCCAGCAGCAGCGTGTCGCCATCGCCCGCGCCCTCGCCATGGGGCCGCAGGTGATGCTCTTCGACGAGCCGACCTCCGCGCTCGACCCCGAGCTGGTGGGGGACGTCCTGGCGGTCATGCGCATGCTCGCGAACGAGGGCATGACCATGATGGTCGTCACGCACGAGATGACCTTCGCGCGCGAGGTCGCCGACCGGGTCGTCTTCATGGACGGCGGAGTGGTCGTCGAGGACGGCGCCCCGGCCCAGGTCATCGGCAACCCGACGCACGAGCGGACCCGCCACTTCCTGTCCCGGCTGCTGGACCCCGCGATGGCCGACGTCGAGGAGGAGACCTCCGACCAGGTGGGCAAGGGCGAGTAGCCGCTCACTAAGGTGCAGGGCATGAGCGAACGCGCGGTGCTGCACGTGAAGGGCCGGGTCCTCGTCGGTGCGGACGACGTCCGGGACGAGCTGTGGGTCGTCGACGGCCGGATCTCCTACGACCGTCCCGTCGGCGCCCGCGACATCCGGACCGTCGAGGGCTGGACCCTGCCCGGCCTCGTCGACGCGCACTGCCACGTCGGCCTCGGCGCGCACGGCCCGGTCGAGGACGACGTCGCCGAGAAGCAGGCGCTGACCGACCGCGAGGCCGGCACCCTGCTGATCCGCGACGCCGGCTCACCCTCCGACACCCGCTGGGTCGACGACCGCGACGACCTGCCGAAGATCATCAGGGCGGGCCGGCACATCGCCCGCACCCGCCGCTACATCCGCGGCTACGCCCACGAGATCGAGCCGGAGGACCTGGTCGCCTACGTCGCCCAGGAGGCCCGGCGCGGCGACGGCTGGGTCAAGCTGGTCGGCGACTGGATCGACCGCGACCTCGGTGACCTCGCGCCCACCTGGCCGCGCGACGCGGTCGAGGCGGGCATCGCTGAGGCCCACCGGCTGGGTGCCCGGGTCACCGCGCACTGCTTCGCCGAGAGCTCCCTGAGGGACCTGGTCGAGGCGGGCATCAACTGCATCGAGCACGCGACGGGCCTGACGGACGACCTGATCCCGCTGTTCGCCGAGCGTGGGGTGGCCATCGTCCCCACCCTGGTCAACATCGCGACCTTCCCGAACCTGGCCGACGGCGGTCAGTCCAAGTACCCGCGCTGGTCCGACCACATGCGCCGGCTGTACGACCGCCGCTACGACACGGTCCGCGCCGCCCACGACGCCGGGATCCCCGTCTTCGTCGGCACCGACGCCGGCGGCACCCTGCCGCACGGGCTCGTGGCGGCCGAGGTGGCGGAGCTGGTCACCGCCGGTATCCCCGCGGTGGAGGCCCTCGCCGCGACGACCTGGGGGGCTCGGGCCTGGCTCGGCCGGCCGGGCCTTGAGGAGGGCGCGGCCGCGGACCTCGTGGTGTACGAGAGCGACCCCCGCGCGGACGTCCGCGTCCTTGCGGCACCCCGGCGGATCGTGCTCAACGGACGGGTCGTCGGCTAGCCACCCGTTCACTCAGCGTGACAAGCGTCGGCCCGCGTTGTTGCGCAGCCTCCCTGGCGTGCGCCGATGCCGCCACACGCGCGCTCGCACAGGAGGGGGTACGGCGGCGACTTCGAGGAACATCCGTGCCCGGGAATTCGAAAAGGTTCACGGGAAAGTCACGTTGGAGTGAAGTAGCGCCGGAATGCTGACTGTTCACTCTCAGTGCGCAATTCTTGCCGGGTCCCGAGCAAGTCTCCTCTGGGGGTCCCCACCTTGAACGGCAAGAACTTCCGCCTGCCCGCACGCCGTCTCGCCACTGTCGCGACGGCCACCGCCCTGACCGCGGCCCCCGTGGTCATGGGCGTCGCGGGCCCCGCGCACGCGACCGGCGACGAGGGTCGCGCGAGCGCCGTCGTGCTCCGTACGGGGC
The DNA here is from genome assembly GCF_043195415.1 of Streptomyces sp. Y7. Taxonomy (NCBI): domain Bacteria; kingdom Bacillati; phylum Actinomycetota; class Actinomycetes; order Kitasatosporales; family Streptomycetaceae; genus Streptomyces; species Streptomyces sp. Y7. The sequence goes on along the minus strand of NZ_JBIDDQ010000020.1, from coordinate 21,910 downwards.
TCGACGTCTCCCTGCTCAACAAGACCGTGAACGTCCCGCTCGCGGTCTCCCTGAACGAGGTCCAGGCGCCGCGGAGCGCCGAGAAGGCCACCCTGACGGCCGAGTTGAACGGCGTCGACGGCGGCCGGCCCTTCAGCGTCCTGAACGCCGAGGTCGCCCAGTCCAGGGCGACCGTCGAGGACGGCAGGGCCGAGGGGTACGCCAACCTCGCCCACGCCAAGGTCCACGTCCCCGGTCTGCCGCTGCTGTCGCTCATCGAGGTCGGCCAGGTCACCTCCAAGGCGACCTGCGAGGCCGGCAAGGAGCCGACCGCCTCCTCCAACCTGCTCGGCGACGTCACCGTGCTGGGCAAGGAGGTCACGCTGACCGCCGGCGGCACCACGAACGTCGAGGTGCCCGGCGTCGGCGAGGTGCGGCTCGACTACTCCAGGACGGAGCAGACCACGCGCACCGCAGCCGCGACCGCGCTCGAACTCAAGGTCTCCGTCAACCCGCTGAAGCTGAACGTCGCCGAGGTCGAGGGCACCCTGACCCTGGCGAAGGCGACCTGCGAGACCCCGGCCGAGCCCGAGCAGCAGGCCGAGCCGAGCACGGAACCGGCCGGGGACGTGAAGCCCCAGGGCGAGCCCGCCGACGAGGGCCTCGCCGAGACCGGCGGCAACTCCATGACGCCGTACATCGCGGGCGGCGCGGTGGCTCTGCTCCTCGCGGGCGGCGGCGCGGTGGCCTTCGCCCGACGCGGCCGCAACTGACCGCGAGCGGCGGGGAAGTGGACGGCGCGCCGGCTCAGCGCGCCGTCGACGTCAGCGCACGCTCCAGCGCCCGCAGGAACCCGCTGACCGTCCCCCGGTCCCGCACGGCCAGCCGCAGCCACTCCTCGTCGAGCCCGGGGAAGGTGTCCCCGCGCCGGACCGCGTACCCGAGGTCGCGCAGGCGCCGGCGCACCGCGGCCGCTCCCGGCAGCCGTACGAGGACGAAGGGCCCCTCGGCCGGTTCGACGACCCGCAGTCCCACGGGTGCGAACCCGGCCAGGCCCGTGACGAGATGGGCCCGGTCGGCGGCGATGCGGTGGGCCGCGTGGGCCGCCTCCGCCAGCGCCCGCGACGACACACAGGCCTCGGCGGCGGCCAGCGCCGGTGTGGACACCGGCCACAGGGGCTGGGCGCGTTCCAGGTCGGCGACCGTCTCCGGGGCGGCCAGGACGTAGCCGATCCGCAGCCCGGCCAGGCCCCAGGTCTTGGTCAGGCTGCGCAGCACCACCAGACCCGGTACGTCCCTGCGCCCGGCGAGCGCCTCCCGCTCGCCCGGCACCGCGTCCATGAACGCCTCGTCCACCACCAACGTCCGCCCGGGACGGGCGAGTTCGGCGACGGTCGCGGCCGGATGCAGGACCGACGTCGGGTTGGTCGGGTTGCCGATCACGACCAGGTCGGCGTCCTCGGGGACGGCCGCCGGATCCAGCCGGAACCCGTCCTCCGCCCGCAGCAGCACCCGGTCGACGGTGTGCCCGGCATCCCGCAGCGCCGCCTCCGGCTCCGTGAACTGCGGATGCACGACGACCGGCCGGCGCACCTTCAGGGCACGGGCCAGCAGCACGAACGCCTCCGCCGCCCCGGCGGTCAGCAGCACCCGCTCCGTCGGCAGCCCGTGCCGCGCCGCCACCGCCGCCCGCGCGGCCCGCCCGTCCGGGTAGGCCGCGAGCGAGCCCAGCGACCCCGCGACGCGCTCACGCAGCCACGCGGGCGGCGTGTCCGCGCGGACGTTCACGGCGAGGTCGACGAGCGCCGAGCCGTCGTCGCGGACCTCGGCGTCGCCGTGATGACGCAGGTCGTGCGCCTCAGTGGGCATGGGTGTGGGCGCCGTGGTGGTGATGACCGTGCCCGTGGTGGTGGTCGTCGTCGTCCGGGTGGAAGTGCGGCTGCTGCGGCATGCCGACCTTGTCCTCGAAGCCGGGCAGCGCGATGCGGTAGACGCACGAGTCGCAGTTCATCCGCAGGTCGCCCTTCACCGCCTCCTCGTAGCGCTCCATCACCAGGTCGAGCAGCTCCGGCTCCGGGCCGATGACGTCCGCCGAGCGCACGTCGATCTCCGGGTGGGCGGCCGCCCAGCCCTCCGTCTGGTGGCGCACCCGGTCCGGCAGGATGCCGGTGAACAGGAAGTAGGGCAGCACGACGATCTTCCGCGCGCCGAGCCGCACGCACCGGTCGAGTCCGCTCGGCACGTCCGGCGCCGCCAGCGACACGAACGCCGTCTCCACGCCCGCGTAACCGCGTCCCTCCCACAGCAGCCGCGCCGCCTTGTGCACCTCGGCGTTGGCGTCCGGGTCGGTCGAGCCGCGTCCCACCAGCAGTACGGTGACGTCGGCCCGGTCGCCGGGCGTGCGGCCGCCCTCGGCGCCGAGGGCCTCGTCCAGCCGTCGCTCCAGCACCGACAGCAGCGACGGGTGCGGGCCCAGCGGGCGGCCGTAGGTGTAGGAGATCCCGGGGTGGCGCTCCTTCTCGCGGGACAGCGCGGCCGGGATGTCGCCCTTGGCGTGCCCGGCCGACACCAGCATCAGCGGTACCGCGGCGAACCGCCGCACACCCCGCTCGACCAGTTCGGTGACGGCCTCGCCCAGCGGCGGCGGGGACAGCTCGATGAAGCCGCCCGCGACGGGCAGTTCGGGGTGGCGGCGGCCCAGCTCCCGGACGAAGTCGCGGAACGCCTCGGCTCCGGCGTCGTCCCGGGTGCCATGACCGGCGATGAGCAGGGCGGGCGGCGGGGTGGTCACGATTTCTCCTCGGAGTGCGAAACGGGGTGGTACAGCAGGGCGTTGAGCGCGGCGGAGGCCACGGCCGAGCCGCCCTTCTCGGACACGTTGCTCACGGCGGGCAGTCCGCTCTCGCGCAACGCGGCCTTGGACTCGACCGCGCCGACGAAGCCGACCGGCAGGCCGATGACGAGCGCGGGGGAGACACCGAGGGCCAGCAGCTCCTCCAGGGCGGTCGGCGCGTTGCCGATCACCCAGAGCGCCCCGGGACCGACCTGCTCGAACGCGAGCCGGATCGCGTGCGCCGAACGGGTCAGCCCCGGACCGGCCACGGCGTCCCGGAGCCGGCAGACCGTCTCCCGGCGGGTGATCCCGGCGGCCACCATCTCGACGTCGGTGACCACCGGCGCCCCGGCGTGCAGTGCCGCGTGCGCCTTCTCCAAGTCGCCCTCGTCCATGACGAGATCGGTCGCGTAGTCGAGGTCGGCGGCGGAGTGGATGACCCGCTCCACCACCGCCCGGGTCAGCGGCGGGAAGTGCGAGGTGTCCAGGCGGGCGCGCAGCCGCCGGTAGGACTCCTCCTCGATCGGATGGACGACGCGGTTCACTGCGCTCCCTCCCGTGATGCCTGCCAGCGGTAGCCGCGCGGCGTCACCATGCGCCCCGCGATGTCCCGGGTCGCCGTGTTGCCCACGGTCACGACCGTCATCATGTCGACCGTCGCCGGGTCGAGGGCGCCCAGTGTCGTGACCCGACTGGACTCGTCCGGCCGCGACGCGTTCCGTACGACACCGACCGGCGTCGTCGGCTTCCGGTGCTCGGCGAGGATCGCGAGGGCCTTGGGCAGCTGCCAGTCACGGCCCCGGGAGCGGGGGTTGTAGAAGGTGACCACGATGTCCGCCTCGGCCGCCGCCCGCACCCGCCGCTCGATGACCTCCCACGGCGTGTGCAGGTCGGACAGGCTGATCGACACATGGTCGTGGCCCAGCGGGGCGCCGAGGATCGCGGCGGCGGCGAGCGCGGCCGTCACCCCCGGTACGCCGATCACGTCGATGTCGTCGGACGCCTCCGCGAGCGCGGGGGAGGCCATGGCGTACACGCCCGCGTCCCCGCTGCCGATCAGCGCGACGGCCCGCCCCTCGCGGGCCTCCTCGACCGCCGTGCGGGCCCGTTCCTCCTCGGCGCCGAGCCCCGACTCCAGGATCCGGGTGCCGGGGCGCAGCAGATCGCGGATCTGGTCGACGTACTGGTCGAGCCCGACCAGCACCGACGCCCGCCGCAACTCCGCCTTCGCACGCGGGGTCAGCAGATCACGGGCACCGGGCCCGAGCCCGACGACCGCGAGCCGTCCGCGCCCGGGCCGGCGTACGACGGCACAGGTCGCCATCGCCGGGCGCCCGTCGGCACGTTCGGACTTCCGCTTCGGTACGAGGAGTTCACCGCCGGCCACGAGCGCGGCCGCCTCGGCGACCGAGGGGGTGCCCACGGCGGCCAGCGGCGCTTCGGAGGGGTTGGGGACCTCCACCGCGGCCAGTTCGTCGGCGGAGTGGGTGACCAGGGGGACCCCGAGGCGCTCGGCGGCCTCGACGATCCCCGGCTCGGCGGCCTTGGCATCGACGGTGGCGAGCTCGGCCAGGGACGCGCGGGAGAGGCCGGCGTCCCGCAGCGCGCTCTCCACCAGCCCGAGCACCTCGTCGGCCGGCGCGCCCCTGGACGCGCCGACGCCGACGACGAGCGACGGCGGACGCAGCACGACCTCGCGCTCGACGGGCTCCACCAGCCGGTCCGTCACACGGATCGTGTACGCGCCCTCGGCGCCGGCCCGCAACGGCGGCAGCGGCCAGGCCACCTCGGCCCGCAGGGCCACCGGCTCCCCGTCGAGCAGCGCCCGCGAGACCCCGGCGACATCGCCCTCGGACGGCAGCCCGAGGGTGTCCAGACCGGGCACCCCCACGGCATCGGTCGCCGTCGTCACGACCGGCTCGGCGCCCAGCAACTCGCCGACCTCGCAGGCGAGTTCATTGGCGCCGCCGCCGTGCCCGCCGACCAGCGACACGGCGAACCGCCCGCCCTCGTCGACGCACACCACACCCGGGTCGGTGGCCTTGTCGCCCAGCAGCGGGGCGACCAGCCGGACGACCGCGCCGGTCGCCAGGAAACACACGAGCTGCTCGCACTCCGCGAACGCCCGCCGCACGGCGTCCCCGACGGGCCCGTCGTACACGCGCACCCGGTCCGGCCACGCCGCGGCCAGCCGGTCCCGCGCCGCCGCCCCCGCCGCGGTGGCGGAAATGAGGCCGATCACTGAGCAACTCCCTCACGGTCCAGGGGCTTTCTGACACCCCACAACAGGAACACCGGGTTCGTCGACGCGAGCCGCGTCACATCACCCGGCAGCGGCGCGAGCCGCGAGGAGTGCAGCAGCACCCCGTCGCAGTCGAACCCGGCACCGGCCAGCGCCTCGCGGGCGGCCGGCACCCGGTCCAGCGCCGCCATCGCGACGACGACGGCACGCCGGGCGCGCCGCGCGCACGCGGTGACGATGGCCGGCAGGTCACGCCCTCCGCCGCCGATGAACACGGCGTCCGGATCGTCCAGGACGGACAGGACGGTGGGCGCCGCCCCGTGCACGACATGGACGTCGACGCCGTGCGCGACGGCGTTGGCGCGGATGCGCTCGACCCCGTCCCGGGTCTTCTCGACCGCGGTGACGGCCGCGCCGAGCCGCGCGCACTCCACCGCCACCGACCCGGAGCCCGCACCGACGTCCCACACGAGTTCGCCGAGCCGCGGCCCGAGGCGGGCCAGCGCGAGCGCCCTCACCTCGAACTTGGTGATCATCGAGTCGCGGTGCGCGAACCCGTCCTCGTCCAGCGCCCACCCGGTCGGCCCGGCGCCCGCCCCGGCGACCGTACGCACACCGCCCAGCGCACGCGTCGGGTCCAGGCACAGCACCACACTCACCGACGTGCCCCAGTCACGGGCGGCCGCCTCGACAGGCGTCACCCGCTCCACGCGCTCGTCCTCGGAACCCAGCGCCGAGGCGACGACCAGCACGCGGGCGTCGGCCCTGCGGGCGAGCGCGGCGCCCAGTTCGGCCGGCCCGGAACCCGGACCGGTCAGCACGGCCACCTTCGGACGCGCCCGGCAGACGTTCACGGCCGTGCGCAGCTCCCGCCCGTGCGCGCTGACGACGACCGCGTCGTCCCAGGGCAGCCCGATCCGGGCGAACGCGGCGGCGACGGAGGACACCCCCGGCAGCACCCGCAGCCGCTCCGCGCCGAACCGCTCCGCCAGCGCCCGCACGATCCCGAAGAACCCCGGGTCGCCGGAGGCCAGCACGACCACGCGCCGGTCCTTCTCGACGTACTCCGCGACGGTGTCGAGCGCCGGGGCCAGCGCCCCGAGCACGATCCGCTCCACGTCGTCGGGCAGACCGGCGGCGTCCAGATGCCGCCGCCCGCCGACGACCAGTTCGGCCCCCGCGACGACGCCGGCGGGCAGCGGCTCGCCCGTCCCCGTGCCGACGACGATGATCACGTGCCGGCTCCCCGCTCGCGCAGGGCCTTGCGCGCCTCGGGGTCCGCCTTGCGGTACCCGTGGAAGTGACCGGGGTGGTACAGGTGCGAGCGCGTGCCGTGGGCGTCCAGGGCCGGGCCGACCAGGAACAGCGTGTGCTTCCAGAGCTTGTGCTCCTTGACCGTCTCCTCCAGCGTCCCGATCGTGCACCGCACCACCAGCTCCTCCGGCCAGGTCGCCTGGTAGGCGACGACGACCGGCGTGGACGTCGGATAGCCGCCCTCCAGCAGCTCCCGCACGAGCTGCCCGCTGCGGGCGGCCGACAGGAAGATCGCCATCGTCGTGCCGTGCTTGGCGAACTCCCGCACCTCCTCGCCGGGCGGCATCGGCGTCTTGCCGCCGCCGAGCCGGGTGAGCACCACGGACTGGGCGACCTCCGGGATCGTCAGCTCCCGCTGGGCGAGCGCGGCGACGGCGGAGAAGGCGGAGACGCCCGGCACGATCTCGGTGGCGATGCCGATCGAGGCACACCGGTCGAGCTGCTCCTGCGTGCCGCCCCACAGCGCCGGGTCGCCCGAGTGGATCCGGGCGACCTTGAGGTTCTCGGCCCACGCCCGCTCGTACACGCCGACCACGTCCTCCAGGGACATGGTCGCCGAGTCGAGGATCTCGGCGCCCTCGCGCGCGTGCTGGAGAACTTCCGCCTGGACCAGGCTGGCCGCCCAGATCACGATGTCGGCCTCGGCGATCGCGCGCGCGGCACGGAACGTCAGCAGGTCGGCGGCGCCGGGGCCGGCACCGACGAAGGTCACTTTGCCGGCGGGGGCATCGGCCATGGGGATCGGTCCTCTCCTACAGGTACGGGGGTTGCGGGGGGTGGTGCGTGCGGGGAGCGGTGTCAGAGCTTGCCGCCCCGGCCGCCGTCGCGCCGGGCGGGCGCGATGAGGGTCGAGAGATAGGGCAGCGGGGAGTCGTCGAGGTCGGCGGCCGGCCGGATCGACTGCTCCGCGAGACCCAGCGCCGACCCCCACACCGCGTCGTCGAGCCGCCCGGTCTCCCGCAGCACCTCGGCGACCTCGGCCGCCTGCCGCCCGAACTTGTAGGCGACGACGGTGCCGGGCCCGGCGAGCGCGTCCTTCAGCACCGCCGATCCGGCGGTGACGGGCACCAGCGTCAGCGGCTCCGTCCCCTCCGTGAGGACCGCGCCGGAACGCGCCGCGAGGTCCTGCATGGCGGTGATGCCGGGCACGGTCTCCACGACGGTGCCGGGCACCAGCTCGGCGATGGTCTGGGCGAGATACGTGAACGTCGAGTACACGTTGGGGTCGCCGATGGTCGCGAAGGCGACGGACCGGTGCTCCTTCAGCAGCCCGGCGACCCGCTCGCCCGCCGCGTCCCAGGCGGCTTCGCGCCGCGCCCGGTCGGTGCGCTCGTTCAGCGCGAACACGACCCGTACGACCTTCTCCTCGGGCACGTAGTGCAGCACGGTCGCCTCGGCCCGCCCCCGCTCCCCGCTGTCCATGACGGGTACGACGACGACATCGGCGGCACGCAGCGCGTTGACGCCCTTCACGGTCACCAGCTCCGGATCACCGGGACCGACCCCGACTCCGATCAACCTGCTGCTCATGACGTCCGGCACCTCTCCACGAACCGACGGGCGACACCGGGCCGCGCGGCCCAGTGCGTGTGCAGATAACTCGCGTGCACGCCCTGCTGTACGAAACCCTCGACCCGGCGCCGAGGAGACCTGACCCCCCAGGCGGGCGCCGCCCCCGAGCCGGGCTCGACGACCGTCCGATGAAACTCGTGCGCCCGCATCCGCGTCCCCGCGACCGCGAGCGAGCTGTCGCCGACGGCCACGGCGTCCCGGTACCCGAGCGTGAGCCGCTCGCTCATCCGCGCGCTCGCGTCGAGCACCCCGCACATGGGCAGCCCGTCCAGCTCACGGCACAGATACAGCAGCCCCGCGCACTCGGCGGCCACCGGAGCGCCGCTCTGCGCGAGCGCGGCGACCGCCTTGCGCAGCGGCTCGTTGGCGGACAGCTCCGCCGCGTACACCTCGGGAAAGCCGCCCCCGATGACCAACCCGGCCGTCCCATCGGGCAGTTGCTCGTCCCGAAGAGGATCGAAGGCCACGACCTCGGCGCCGGCGGCGGTGAGCAACTCGGCCTGCTCGGCATAGGAGAAGGTGAAGGCGGAGCCACCGGCAACGGCGACGCGCACACGCCGCTGCCCATCACCCAGCCCGTCCCGCGTACCACCCAGCCCGTCCCGCGTACCACCCAGCCCGTCCGGCGTCTGAGGACGAGGCCCTTCGGGCCGAAAGCGGGGGTCCGGGGGCGCGGCCCCCGGGGTCGGGACGGGAAGGGGCGGCGGGGGCGAGGAAGCCAGGACCTCAGCGGCATCCCAAGCCGCACACGCCAACGCACCCGCACTCCGCGCCAGCTCCAGCAACGCCTCGATGTCGCACCCGTCGGAGACCTGCGCCCCCATCGCCGCCACCGCGTCCACCGCCTCCGCCCGCCGCTCGGCGACCGGCACCAACCCCAGATGCCGCGACGGCGTGTCCACCTGCGCGGCCCGCCGCAGCACCCCCAGCACCGGCACCCCGGCCGAGTCCAGGGCCTCCCGCAGCAGTTCCTCGTGCCGGTCCGACGCGACCTTGTTCAGGATCACGCCCCCGACCCGCACCTGCGGATCCCAGGAGGCGAACCCGTGCACCAGCGCCGCCACGGACCGCGACTGCGACGAGGCGTCCACGACGAGCACGACCGGCGCCCGCAGCAGCTTCGCCACATGGGCCGTGGACGCCAGCTCACCCTCCCCGGCGGCCCCGTCGTACAGCCCCATCACACCCTCGACGACGGCGATGTCACACCCGCGCGCCCCGTGCAGGAACAACGGCCCGACCAGCTCCGGCCCGCACAGGTACGCGTCGAGATTCCGCCCCACCCGCCCGCTCGCGAGCATGTGGTACCCGGGGTCGATGTAGTCCGGTCCGACCTTGTGCGGGGACACGGCGAGCCCCCGCGCGGCGAACGCGGCCATCAACCCCGTGGCGACGGTGGTCTTGCCGCTGCCGGAGGACGGCGCGGCGATGACCAGCCGAGGGACGGAAGGCATCACCACTCGATGCCTCTCTGGCCCTTCTGGCCCGCGTCCATCGGGTGCTTGACCTTCGACATGTCGGTCACCAGATCGGCGAACCCGACCAGCTTCTCCGGCGCGTTCCGCCCGGTGATCACGACATGCTGGGTCCCCGGCCGGTCGCGCAGCACGTCGACGACCTCGTCGGTGTCGATCCAGCCCCAGTGCATCGGGTACGCGAACTCGTCCAGCACGTACAGCTTGTACGTCTCGGCGGCCAGGTCCCGCTTGACCTGCTCCCAGCCCTCCCGGGCCTTCTCCTCGTTGGTCGAGTTGTCACCCTGGATGTCCCGCTGGACCCAGGACCAGCCCTCGCCCATCTTGTGCCAGTCGACGGTGCCGCCCTCGCCGGAGGCGCCGAGCACCCGCAGGGCGTTCTCCTCGCCGACCTTCCACTTCGCGGACTTGACGAACTGGAACACCCCGATGGGCCACCCCTGGTTCCAGGCGCGCAGGGCGAGCCCGAACGCCGCGGTCGACTTGCCCTTCCCGATGCCGGTGTGCACGACCACCAGCGGCCGATTACGCCGCTGACGCGTCGTCAGACCGTCCTCCGGCACCACACTCGGCTGCCCCTGCGGCATTACGCGGCCCTCCTCTTCGTCCCACCCTGAACATCCCTGACCAGCCCGGCGATCGAGTCCGCCCGCAACTCGTCCAGCGTCACCGCCGTACCGCCCAGCTCACCCGCGAGCTGCCCCGCGAGCCCCAGCCGCACCGGCCCCGACTCGCAGTCCACGACGACGGAGGCGACCTGGTCGGCCGCGAACAGCCGGGCCGCGCGCCCCGCGAGCGCCACCGGCTCCGGGCCGCCCGTGGCCCGGCCGTCGGTCACCAGGACCACCAGCGCCCGCCGCGCCGGGTCCCGCAGCCGCTCGACCCGCAGCACCTCGTGCGCCCTCAGCAGCCCCGCCGCGAGCGGCGTACGCCCGCCGGTCGGGAGCGACTCCAGCCGGGCCGCGGCCGCGTCCACGGACGAGGTCGGCGGCAGCGCCACATCGGCGGCCGACCCCCGGAACGTCACCAGGCCCACCTTGTCCCGCCGCTGATACGCGTCCAGCAGCAGCGACAGCACGGCGCCCTTCACCGCGCCCATCCGCTGCCGCGCGGCCATCGACCCGGAGGCGTCCACCACGAACAGCACGAGATTCCCCTCGCGCCCCTCGCGCACGGCCTGCCGCAGATCGTCCCGGCGCACCACGAGGCCGCGCCCCGACCGTCCCCGGGCCCGCTGATGCGGCGCCGCCGCCTGCACGGTGGCCGCCAGGTGCAGCTTCGTCAGCGTCCCCCGGGGCCGTCGGGCCCCCGTGGTCCGCCCGTGCTCGGTCCGCGCCCGCGAACGCCGCCCGGCGGCACCGCCCTCACCGACACCCGGCACGCTCAGCGCCTTCGTACGAAAGGGTTCGGAGGCCCGTGCGGGAGTCTGCTCCCCGGCCCCCGAGCCCTGCGGCTCGCCGTCCTCACCGGCCTCGGGACGCGCGGCCGTGTCACCGCCCCGGGGTCCGTCGTCGGACGGCGGCGGCTGCCCGCCACCCCCACCGGGCCCGTCGGGGTCGGGATCCTCGTCGCCCCCACCGTCACCGGAGAACTCCTCCAGCGTCTCGTCGAGCTTGTCCTCGTCGAGTCCCGGCGCGTCGAAGGGGTTGCGGCGCCTGCGGTGCGGCAGCGCCAGCAGCGCCGCCTGCCGGACGTCCTCGGCGAGCACATCGGTCCGCCCGGCCCACGCGGCCAGCGCGGTGGCCGTACGCGCCATCACGATGTCGGCCCGCATGCCGTCCACCTCGAACGCGGCACAGGTCGCCGCGATCTGCCGCAGCGCCCCGTCCCCCAGCCGCACCGACGGCAGCAACTCCCGTGCGGCGACGATGCGTCGACGTACGGCACGCTCCTCATCGGCCCACCGGGCCGCGAAGGCACCCGGGTCGTCGTCGTACGCGAGACGCCGCCGCACGACCTCCACCCGCTGGTCGGGCTCGCGCGAGGCGGCGACCTCGACGGTCAGCCCGAACCGGTCGAGCAACTGCGGCCGCAGCTCGCCCTCCTCGGGGTTCATGGTCCCGACGAGGAGGAAACGCGCGGCGTGCCGGACCGAGACGCCCTCGCGTTCGACGTACGACGCGCCCATCGCCGCCGCGTCGAGCAGCAGGTCGACCAGGTGGTCGTGGAGGAGGTTGACCTCGTCGACGTACAGGATGCCGCGGTGGGCGTCGGCGAGGAGGCCCGGTTCGAACGCCTTGACGCCCTCGGCGAGCGCGCGCTCGATGTCCAGGGCGCCGACGAGCCGGTCCTCGGAGGCGCCGACGGGCAGTTCGACCATGCGGGCGGGCCGTCGCGTGCCCGCGCCCGCCTCGTCGTGCGGCCCGTCCGGGCACGCCGGGTCGGGGGCGCCCGGGTCGCAGGAGAAGCGGCAGCCGGGGACGACGGGGACCTCGGGCATCAGCGCCGACAGTGCGCGTACGGCCGTCGACTTGGCGGTGCCCTTCTCGCCGCGCACCAGCACACCGCCGACCGCCGGCGACACGGCGTTCAGCAGCAGCGCGAGCCGCAGGTCGTCCTGGCCGACAACGGCCGTAAAGGGGAAGGGGGTGGTCACTTCTCGTCGCCCTCCAAGTCGCCTTCCAGCTCCAGGTACGTGGCGCGCAGCCGCTCCAGCGTGTCGGCGTCCGGCTCGGCCCACAGCCCGCGGTCCGCGGCCTCCAGGAGCCGCTCGGTGATGCCGCGCAGCGCCCACGGGTTGGACTTCTTCATGAAGTCACGGTTCTCGGCGTCGAAGACGTACTCCGCGCTGAGCTTCTCGTACATCCAGTCGTCGACCACGCCCGCGGTGGCGTCGTAGCCGAACAGGTAGTCCACGGTCGCCGCCATCTCGAAGGCGCCCTTGTAGCCGTGCCGCCGCATGGCCGCCATCCAGCGCGGGTTGACCACGCGGGCCCGGAAGACACGGTGGGTCTCCTCGCCGAGCGTCCGCGTCTTCACCTGGTCGGGAGTGGCGCTGTCGCCCACGTACGCCTCGGGGTTGGCGCCCGTCAGGTGCCGCACCATGGCGACCATGCCGCCGTGGTACTGGAAGTAGTCGTCGGCGTCCACGAGGTCGTGCTCGCGGGTGTCGACGTTCTTCGCGGCGACGTTGATCCGCTTGAACGCGGTCTCCATGTCGCCGCGCGCCGCCCGCCCGTCGAGCCCGCGCCCGTAGGCGTAGCCGCCCCAGACGGCGTACACCTCGGCCAGGTCGGCGTCCGAGCGCCAGTTGCGGGCGTCGATCAGCGGCAGCAGACCGGCCCCGTACGCGCCCGGCTTGGAGCCGAAGATACGGGCCGTGGCCCTGCGCCGGTCGCCGTGCTCGGCGGTGTCCTCGTCGGCGTGCGCCTTCACGAAGTTGCGGTCGGCGGGCTCGTCCAGCTCGGCGACCTTGCGGACGGCGTCGTCGATCAGACCGACGACGTGCGGGAACGCGTCCCGGAAGAAGCCGGAGATACGGACGGTGACGTCGATGCGCGGCCGCCCGAGCTCCTCCAGACCGATGATCTCGAACCCGGTCACGCGGCGCGAGGCGTCGTCCCACACCGGACGGCAGCCCAGCAGCGCCAGGATCTCGGCGATGTCGTCGCCCTGGGTGCGCATGGCCGAGGTGCCCCACACCGTCAGGCCGACGGACTTCGGGTACTCGCCCGTGTCCTGCAGGTAGCGCTGCACCAGCGAGTCGGCGAGCGACTGCCCGACCTCCCAGCTCAGCCTGGACGGAATGGCCTTGGGGTCGACGGAGTAGAAGTTCCGGCCCGTCGGCAGCACATTGACCAGACCGCGCGTCGGCGAACCGGACGGACCCGCCGGGACGTAACCGCCGTCGAGCGCCTTGAGGATGTGGCCGATCTCGTCGGTGGTCCGGGCGAGCCGCGGAACGACCTCGTTGCAGGCGAACTCCAGCACGGCCACGGCCTCGGGGAGTTCGGTGCCGAGGACGTCACGCACCAGGACGGGGGCCTCGGACACCGTCCAGCCGTTGGATTCCATCCCCTCCGCGACCCGCCGGCACAGCTGCTCCAGCAGGTCGATCGCGTCGGCGGCCGTACGGGAGGGGCCCTCGACCAGGTCGCTCAGCTCGACCGGAACCTTCACCGGAGCACCCGGCTCGGCGAGCAGCTCCTTCTCCACCAGGCCGAAGTGCTCGGCCAGCGAAGCCCGCAGCCCCGGCAGGGCGTTCGCCTGCCCGCCCCACACCTGCGAGGCACGCAGCACCGCGAGGACCAGGTTCACGCGCGGCTCGCCGACCGGGCCGCCGCCCAGGATGTGCAGGCCGTCACGGATCTGCACGTCCTTGATCTCGCACAGATAGCCGTCGATGTGCATGACGAACTCGTCGAAGTCGTCGTCGCCCGGCTGCTCGTCGACATGCAGGTCGTGGTGGAGCTCGGCCGCCTTGACCAGCGTCCAGATCTGGGCCCGCACGGCAGGCGCCTTCGTCGGGTCCAGGTCCGAGACGAGCGCGTACTCGTCGAGCAGCTGCTCCAGCTTGGCCAGGTCGCCGTAGGTGTCCGCGCGGGCCATCGGCGGCACGAGGTGGTCGACGACGGTGGCGTGACCGCGGCGCTTGGCCTGGGTGCCCTCGCCGGGGTCGTTGACGATGAACGGGTAGATCAGCGGCAGGTCCCCGAGGACCGCGTCCGGGGCGCAGCCGCCGCTCAGCCCGAGGCCCTTGCCCGGCAGCCACTCCATCGTGCCGTGCTTGCCCATGTGCACGACCGCGTCGGCGCCGAACGAGTTCTCCAGCCACCGGTACGCCGCCATGTAGTGGTGCGACGGCGGCATGTCCGGGTCGTGGTAGATCGCGATGGGGTTCTCGCCGAAGCCGCGCGGCGGCTGGATCATCACGACGACGTTCCCGAACTGCAGGGACGCCAGCACGATGTCGTCCCCGTCGACGTACAGCGAGCCCGGCGGCTCGCCCCACGCCTCGGTCATCGCGTCCTTGAGTTCCGGGTCGAGCTTGTCGAACCACGACCGGTAGTCGGCGAGCGGTACCCGCGCGGGCGCCGACGCCAGCTGGTCCTCGGTCAGCCACTCGACGTCGTGTCCGCCCGCCTCGATGAGCCGGTGGATCAACTCGTCGCCGTTGTCCGGGTACTCGGTCACCCCGTACCCGGCCTGCTTGAGCGCGTCCAGGACCCGCACCGCGGAGGCGGGCGTGTCCAGGCCGACCGCGTTGCCGACGCGCGAGTGCTTGGTCGGGTAGGCGGTGAAGACGAGCGCGAGCTTCTTGTCGGCGTTCGGCTTGTGCCGCAACCGGGCGTGCCGTACGGCGATCCCGGCGACCCGTCCGGCCCGCTCGGGGTCGGCCACGTACACGGGCACGTCGTCCGGGCCCTGCTCCTTGAAGGAGAACGGGACGGTGATCAGCCGGCCGTCGAACTCCGGGATCGCGACCTGCATCGCCGCGTCCATCGGGGAGAGCGCGGCGTCGGACTCCTCCCAGGCGCTCTTCGACGACGTCAGGCACAGCCCCTGCAGCACGGGGACGTTCAGCTCGGCCAGCCTGCCGATGTCCCATGCCTCCTCGTCACCGCCCGCCGACGCCTGCGAGGCATGCGTGCCCCCGGCCGCGAGGACGGTGGCGACGAGGGCGTCGGCCTTCCCGAGGAGCTCGTACAGCTCGGGATCCGCGCCGCGCAGCGAACCGCAGTACACCGGCAGCGCGTTGGCGCCCCGAGCCTCGATCGCGTCGCACAGGGTGTCCACGAACGCGGTGTTGCCGCTCAGTTCATGGGCCCGGTAGAAGAGCACGCCCACGGTCGGACGGCCCTCCTGGAACGGACGGTCGCCATGGACGCCGTACTCCGGCATCTTCTGCGGCTCGTCGAACCCCTCGCCCGTCAGCAGCACGGTGTCGGACAGGAACCGGGCGAGCTCGGTGAGGTTGGCGGGGCCGCCCTCGACGAGGTACTTCAGCGCCTCGGCGACCACACCGGCCGGGACGGACGACTCGGCCATCAGCTCCGCGTCCGGCACGGCCTCGCCGCCCAGCAGCACGGTCGGCACACCGGACGCCTTCAGCTTCGCGAGCCCGTCCTCCCAGGCCCGCTTGCCGCCCAGCAGCCGCACGACGGCGAGGTCCGCGCCGTCGAGCAGCGCGGGCAGCTCGGTCTCGACGTCCACGCGGGTCGGGTTGCCGATCCGGTAGTCGGCACCGGAGGCGGCCCTGGCCGCCAGCAGATCCGTGTCGGCGGTCGACAACAACAACACTGTGCTCATGCGGGCGCTCCCGGTGGAATGAAAGGCAGTCCTTGCGGCGCGCCGGACTCGATGAGCCGCCACAGCGCGTCCGTGTCCGCGTGCTGTTCGATCAGATCGCCGAGCCGGTCGAGCTGCTCCTCGCGCAGCGCGGCGAACGAGGTGTCCGGCGCCGGCACGAACCGGCGGCCCGCGGCGGCCGCCACCTCGCGCAGGAACGCCCGTCGGAAACCGTCCGACTCCAGCGAGCCGTGCCAGTGCGTGCCCCAGGTCTGACCGACCCGGCAGCCGTCCAGGAAGGGTTCGCCCCCGGTCACCTCGGCGACCCCGTGATGGATCTCGTACCCCTCGACCCGCTCCCCGAGGGCCTCGCCGACCGGCCGGGTGAGGGTCTTCTCCCGGGCGAACCGCACCCGGACGGGCAGGACGCCGAGCCCCTCGACCCGGCCGCGCCGGCTCTCGACGTCGTCCTCGATGTGCTCGCCGAGGACCTGGAAGCCACCGCAGACGCCGAGGATCGGCCGCCCTTCGGCGGCCCTGCGGACGAGGGCGTCCGCGAGCCCCCGCTCCCGCAGCCACTCCAGTGCCCGGACCGTCCCCCGGGTCCCGGGGACGATGACGAGATCCGCGTCGGCCAGCTCCTCCGGGCGGTCCACGAACCGCACGACGACGCCCGGTTCGGCGGCCAGCGCGTCGACGTCCGTGAAGTTGGACATCAGCGGCACGGCACACACCGCGACCCGCAGCACGTCCTCGCCGACGGGGGAGGAGACCTGGGACTCCCGGACGGCTCCGCGCAGCGACACCCGCAGCCCGTCCTCCTCGTCGATGCCGAGCCCGTGCCGGAAGGGCAGGACGCCGTAGGTGTGCCGCCCGGTGAGGTCGTGCAGCATGTCGAGGCCCGGTTCGAGGAGCGAGACGTCGCCGCGGAACTTGTTGACGAGGAACCCGGCGATCAGCTCCTGGTCCTGACGGGACAGCAGGGCGACGGTCCCGAAGAAGGAGGCGAAGACGCCGCCGCGGTCGATGTCGCCGACGACGAGCACCGGGAGCCCGGCATTGCGGGCGATGCCCATGTTGACGATGTCGGTCCGCCGCAGATTGATCTCGGCCGGAGAGCCGGCCCCCTCACAGATCACCGCGTCATACGTGCCCCGCAACTCGGCGAGGCACTCCAGCACCGTCCCCAGCAACTGCTGCTGCCGTCCGCCGTGGTACCCGCGCGCACTCAGCTCGCCCACCGGCCTGCCCAGCAGCACGACCTGGCTGCTCTGCTCGCCGCCCGGCTTGAGCAGCACGGGGTTCATCAGCGCGGTCGGCTCGACGCGGCACGCCTGGGCCTGCATGGCCTGAGCGCGCCCGATCTCGGCGCCCTCGCGCGTCACGAACGAGTTCAGGGACATGTTCTGCGCCTTGAACGGCGCGACCTTCACCCCCTGCCGCACCAGCCACCGGCAGATCCCGGCGGTGACGACGCTCTTGCCGGCGTCGGAGGTGGTGCCGGCGACAAGAAGGCCACCGCCCGTCATGAGGTACGCCCCTTCGTGATACGGCGCGCGGCGACACACACGCCGAGCGCCAGCCAACCGACGCGCCTGGACAGCCGTACGGCGCGTTCGACGTCGTGGGTGCCCACGGCCCGTCCGTTCCCGTTGAGCACGGGACGGTGCTCGACCCGGCCGCCGTAGGAGAGGGTCCCGCCGAGCCGTACCCCGAGGGCTCCCGCGAACGACGCCTCCACAGGACCGGCGTTGGGGCTCGGGTGCGCGTCGGCGTCGGCACGCCAGGCCCGCACCGCCCCGCGGGGATCGCCGCCGGCGACGGTGGCGAGTACGGCCGTCAGGCGCGCCCCGGGCCAGCCGGCGAGGTCGTCGAGCCGGGCCGAAGCCCAGCCGTAGCGCCGGTACTTGGGTGATTTGTGCCCGACCATCGCGTCGAGCGTGTTCACGGCCCGGAAGCCGAGCAGTCCGGGGACACCGCCGACGGCACCCCACACCAGGGCCCCCACGACCGCGTCGGAGGTGTTCTCGGCGACGGACTCGACGACCGCCCGCGCGATCCCGTCCGCGTCCAGCGCCTGCGGATCCCGCCCGCACAGGTGCGGTAGCCGCGCCCGCGCCGCCTCGACGTCCCCTGCCTCCAGGGCACGTCCGATGGCCCGGGCCTCCCGGGCGAGCGAGGTGCCTCCGACGACGGCCCAGGTGGCGGCGCCGGTCAGCGCGAGCGAGGCGGCCGGGGAGGTACGGACGGCGCGGGCGGCGAGGGCACCCAGCGCCACGGCGCCACCGGCGCACACGACGGTGTGCACCGCGCCGCGTGCGCGGTCGTCGCGCCACAACACCCGTTCCACGGCGGCCGCGGCCCGTCCGAACGCGGCGACCGGATGCCCCCGGCGGGGGTCGCCGAGCAGCAGATCACCGAGGAGCCCGGCGGCGGCGCCGTACGCGAAGACGCGATCGGCTCGCATCGGGGTCAGCCGACCGTGAGGTCAGACGTGGGTCTGGTACTGCGTGTCGATCGGCAGGCGAGCATCGCGTTGTGTCCTCACTCAGGGTGTCCGCGCCCTGGTTCGACGAGACCGACGGCGAGAGTTCCTGGCTCCCGGGGATTGCTACCCCGGTGACAGTGGCGGGACCGCGCCGGATTCTCACCGGCTTCCTCTTCTGCCGTCGTACTTGGCCCCGGCAGTCCACCACGGGGTTCCGAGAGGCGTCAACTTGCCGTTGACCTGCGACGGGAGAGTGTGCGAAGGCCCACACGACGGCGAGGTGCGGGACGGTCGTCCGTCCCGCACCTCGGGTGTTTCGCGTGTGGTGGGTCAGGCCACGAAGGGCCTGTGGGTCAGGCCACGAAGGGCCTGTGGGTCAGGCCACGAAGGGCCTGTGGGTCAGGCCACGAAGGGCCTGTGGGTCAGGCCACGATCAGAGAGATCCCGTAGGCCACGGCGGCCGCGCAGGCCGCGAAGCAGGCGTAGGCGCCGGTGACCGCGAGCGCGGCCGAGTCGCCCTGGGCCACGGCCCGTTCGCGGCGCGACAGACCCGCGACGCCGAGGGTGAACAGGCCCACCAGGGCCACGGTGACCACGAGACTGACGCCGAAGACGGAGCCGAGAGCCGCCCAGTCGATCTTCATGCTTCTACTTTCCTGTTAGCCGGGTTGCGGGGCGGGTCAGACGGTGGCCTGCGAGGGCGCGGGCTCGGAGGACGGGGCCGGGATCGTGGCCGTGAGGTCCTCGGCCGGCGTGCCCGCCGGGGGCGGGGTCACGGCGGCCATGGCGGTGGTGACCACGCCGGGCGCCTCGTCGGTCGCGTTGACGTTCGTGTGGTCGACGACCTCGCGGCGGGAGATCTTCCAGATCGCGGCGCTGGAGCCGACCAGGAAGACGGCGACCACGGCCGTGCCCCAGGTGCCGAAGCCCGTCACGTACTCGGCGAGCGCGCCGACCAGGGCGGCGGCCGGCAGGGTCAGGCCCCAGGCGACGAACATGCGGGTGGCCGTCGACCAGCGGACGACGCCGCCCTTGCGGCCGAGGCCGGCACCCATCACCGAGCCGGAGACGGAGTGCGTGGTGGAGAGGGAGAAGCCGAGGTGGGAGGAGGCCAGGATGACGGTGGCCGCGCTGGTCTGGGCGGCGAAGCCCTGCTGCGGCTGAAGGTCGGTCAGGCCCTTGCCCATGGTGCGGATGATGCGCCAGCCGCCGAGGTAGGTGCCGAGCGCGATGGCCAGGCCCGCGGAGAGGATGACCCACATGGGCGGGTCGGAGTCGGGGGCGACGGCACCGCCGGCGACCAGGGCGAGGGTGATGATGCCCATGGTCTTCTGCGCGTCGTTGGTGCCGTGGGCGAGGGAGACCAGGCCGGCGGAGGCGATCTGGCCGGTGCGGTAGCCCTTGGCGGCGGCCTTGCCGTCGGCCTTCTTGCCGAGGGTGTAGGTCAGGCGGGTGGCCAGCAGCGCGGCGATGCCCGCGACCAGCGGGGCGGCGATCGCCGGGATCAGCACCTTGGTGACGAGCGCGTCGCCGTGGACGGCGCCGACGCCGGCGGAGGCGATGGTCGCGCCGATCAGACCGCCCATCAGGGCGTGCGAGGAACTGCTGGGCAGGCCCACCAGCCACGTGAGCAGGTTCCAGAGGATCGCGCCGACCAACGCGGCGAAGATGACCTCGGGGCGGATGCCGGTCTCGTCGACGAGACCTTTGGAGATCGTGTTGGCGACCTCCACGGAGAGGAAGGCGCCGACAAGGTTCAGCACGGCGGACATGGCCACCGCGACCTTGGGCTTGAGCGCACCGGTCGAGATGGTGGTGGCCATCGCGTTGGCGGTGTCGTGGAAACCGTTCGTGAAATCGAACGCGAGTGCGGTTACCACCACAATCGCGAGGATCAGCGAGAAGTTTTCCATTTACCCAGGCAATCGTTCGAGGTCATTGGCTGGATGAACGTAGGTAACCTGGGTGAACGAGAGATGAACTGGGGTGGGCCGCATGGTGTCCGGGAAGGCCGGATGAGGCAACCTCGGTCCGGCCGGTCGCCTCGCGGCCCGGGCGCCGCCGGGCTAGTAGCCCCGGGCGAACTTCCTCAGCTGGGTCATGGACCCGTTGAAGAGATTTTGGTCACCCGGCAGGCTGCCGGCGTTGTCGTACTGCCAGAAGGTCCAGAACTGCCATCCGCCCGGCATCGAACCGGCCGTCGAGGAGTTGTAGCGGGCTATCCACAGGGCGTGGTTCGAGGCGAAGGCGCGGCTGGTGCCGGTGCAGGTGTTCCACCAGTGGGTCGTGGTGTAGATCACCGGACGGCGGCCGGTCAGCCGCTTCACCTCGTTGCTGAAGGACTGGATCCAGTTGACCATCTTCGCCTTGCTCAGCCCGTAGCACTTCTGCCTGCCGTACGGGTTGTACTCGATGTCCAGGGCGGGCGGCAGAGTCCAGCCGTCCGACCGCCAGGCGCCGCCGTTGCGGACGAAGAACGCGGCCTGCGTCCTGCCCGACGACTTGTTCGGCAGCGCGAAGTGGTAGGCGCCGCGGACCAGGCCCGCGCTGCGTGAGCCGTTGTACTGCTGGCTGAAGTACGGGTTGCGGTAGGTGTGGGACTCGGTCGCCTTGACGTAGACGAACCTGGCGCCCTTCGCCTTCGAGTTCTGCCAGTCGACGTTCTTCTGGTGGGAAGAGACGTCGTGCCCCTTGGGCTTGCTCGCGGCCGCCGCCGGGATCTCGGCGAGGGCGGTTCCGCTGAGGGTGAGGGCCGCCACGGATATCGCCATGAGGCGGGAGCGGTGACGGGACGGTTTGTGATCACGGGCCATATTTCCCCCCGGAATGGCGACGTGTGCGACAAATCTCCCAGAGGCTACTGGAAGATCGTTGAAAGTCGATCGATCTCAGGCCAAGACGGGGGCGGGGGTGGTGTATCGCCGTGTGCGCCCTGCCGGAGGCCGGGGTTCCCCCTTAAAGTGCGCCGGTTCGGCGGCGACTTGACGCCGTGTCGACGGGGTGGCTGGCAGGATCGGCCGCATGGTCGAGGAGCGGCGGGATCAGCGGGACGGGCGGGGTGCGCGGGCTGCGCGGGAAGGCGCACAGGGAGTGGGGGAGGCGTGGGGCAGGAGTGTGCGCCCTGAGGAGGCGGAGGCGTGGGAGGACCTTGTCGCGACGGCGCGGCGGACGGTCTCCGAAGGGCTCGTCGTCGGTACGTCGGGCAATGTCTCGGTGCGGGTCGGGGAGACGGTGCTGGTCACGCCGTCGGGGGTGCCCTACGACCGGCTGTCGCCGGAGGATGTGACGGGGGTCGACCTGGAGGGGAACCGGGTGCTGGGGGCGTTGGTGCCGACCAGTGAGCTGCCGATGCATCTGGCGATCTACCGCGCCACGGACGCGGGTGCCGTCGTCCACACGCATGCGGTCCATGCGACGGCGGTCTCGACGCTGGTGCCGGAGCTTCCGCTGATCCACTACATGGCCGCCGCCCTGGGGGGTCCGGTGCGGGTCGCCCCATATGCGACGTATGGCACCGCGGAGTTGGCCGAGAACATGCTGCAGGCGCTGGGCGGCCGGACCGCCTGCCTGCTGCAGAACCACGGCACGATCGCCTTCGGCGCGACGCTGGACCAGGCGTACGACCGCACCGCCCAGCTGGAGTGGATGTGCCGCGTCTGGCTCACCCCGAACGTCTACCTCGGCAACCCGAGCGCCGCCCTCGGCCTCGACCACGCCGACGTCGACATCCCCGGTGAACTCGGCTCCCTGCCCCCCTGGTTCGTCCCCGGCGCCCGGGA